>JABLXA010000005.1 GCA_013178415.1 Bacillota bacterium
CGTGGCTGCGTCTAAGGCACACAACGTTAAGCGCTGGCGGAATGGCCAGCAGGCGTTGCAGTGGGTTGGGGCGGGGCTAATGGAAGCAGAAGGGAAATTCCATCGCATCCGTGGGTATAAGCTTCTGGGCATGCTTCAGGCTGCGATTCGCAAGGAGGTGGGAATGTCAGGGGAGATAGAGGTACCAGCGGAGCCTGACGTCGCTAGAACGTGAAATAATGCGTCCGGGAGCGCTAGCGAAATTCTACGAAGAGTGGGACAAGCTCCAGATCCCTGGCCATAGCCGCAACCTCTATGCTCTTTTCCTCTGACGCTAGGATGAGTAGTGGCGCAAGCGCCCTAAGTTCCCCGCTGATTATATCCTCCACATGATCCCATAGTTTGATAACCCGGTAACTAAATGCATTGTATCCTCTCCCGCCAAATCTCGCCACATACTCTGCGGGAAGTCTCCTGTAATGTCGCCTCTCAAGATATAATACTGCTGAAATTGTAGGAAGATCATAAGTCACTGAATAAAATGCATTATACGCAAATACTCTCCTTGGTATAGCCTTAAGGTGCGCGAGCTGGAACTCTGCATGTAATATGGCCCTTTCCTCCCCCCGCTTGATCACCCAGATAAAATCTCCTCTTCTTTGCGGTATATTAACCTCTGGGTTCTCGATGATCTCCGCGGTAATTCCTTCGCTATCTCCCAGCAAGAGTCCTGCAAAATCTCTTGGATAGCGCCTTGCCAGCACCTTCACGCTACGGTCTATCGCGTCCTTTTCCAAACTGTCCTCCACCCCCAATGGTAATGTGCATGGATGATAAGATAGAGGTACCATGGACAAAATCATCCCCATCCTTGGGGAATGATGTGGAAAGGCATTTATCATTGTAGGGCATATACACTTCTGCCTGATGCCTTCCTGAGCCATATTATCCTATATTAACCATGGGATCAAATGCCATAGATCAGTGACAGAGCTGCTCCAGGATTTGTAATAGGTATTTGGGTGGTGGAATCTGGGATATACTGGTTGATGGTCCAAATATCGCCTTCGATCTAATGCGGGGCCATAGGGGGTTGCTATGATATAAGGAATGGACTGGCGCGAAGATTTGGCCACTTTCCGACCAAACATGGCGAATCTTTCGGCACCTCAGACCATGGGTGGCGACTGCTTAGGCAGGTCTTACGTGAAGGTGACGAGGATCTTGTCAGTCTCCCTGCCAAGGTGCCGAAACAGTCGTCAGATTGGGTCCATTTTGGCAAGTTCTGGATCAGTCTCACCAGCAGGTGGCAGAGATTTAGGCGTGTCTTGCTGAGAAGTGGCGGCAGCATCGCCAGTCTTCGCCTTCAGGTGGCAAAATTCCAGTCACCTCATCCTGCAATTGGAATGTCCTAGGAGACGATTATCCAAAATAATGAAGTTTATGGTATATAATGGGTCAGGGTGGCGATATTTCGGCCAGTCTGAGCATGAAGGTGGCGATAGCCTAGTCAGCCTTCGCGCCAAGGTGACGAGAAATCCACCAGCTGCCTCACCCCCTGGCAGTACTTGGAACATCGCCTCCTGTGGCATTCTCTTCCCATCGAGCCATTAGCACGATCTGAAAAGGGAAGGAGCCAGAAGAGGCAAAGCGAAGGCTACATACAACATCATAGGGGCGCGGCCTCATCAAAAATCTATTCCTAAATAAGAAGGAGAATAAGATGGCCATGCGAATTTATCAAACAGTGCGCTTTTCCAGCAGTGCGCTTTCCCAGGACATCATAGAAATGTCCCAGGCGCGAATATCTCCCGCTCTTAGTCTTTCTCTGAATTCGCCTGCAGGATTCTGGGCTGGGAAAGGCTTTTAGACGAGCCTGGGACCGGGAATCCTATGCTTTCTCGCGGAGTGCCATCAGTATTTCATATCTGGGGGGATGGAACTTGGAAAGGGTAAAGACCGCCTTTGTAGGCTGCGGCGGCATAGCCGGAGCTCATGTGAGAGGACTCAAGATTCTATGGGATGCTGGCATCAAGACTTTTGAGGTGATTGCAACCTGTGACGTAGACCTGCAGCGCGCCATCAACATGTCGCAGGACATAGCGGCGTTTCAGGGCGCTAAACCCCGTGCATACGCGGATCTTGAGGAGATGTTGGCAAGAGAGCCAGAGCTCGAGGCCGTAGATATCTGCGCTCTCCACCGGATCCATCATAATCTGGCTATCACATGCCTCAATGCTGGTAAGCATGTAACCATTGAAAAACCCCTTGGCCTCACCATGCGAGCGGGGCGCGCGATCATTGATGCTGCCCAGCAAAACGGGAGAATACTCCAAGTGGCGGAAAACTACCGGCGGGCGCCTTCCGAGCGGGCTATAAATTGGGCAATAAGGAATGGACGAATCGGCAGACTCCGGATGCTTTACTGGATCGACGTGTCAGAACGTCTCTGGCATTGGGGATGGCGGGATCATAAAGATCAGGCAGGTGGCGGCTGGACTCTGGACGGTGGCGTTCACTTTGCGGATCTCTTCCGGTATCATATCGGCGAGGTGGAGGAACTCTATGCAATCTCCAAGACCTACAACCCCATTCGTTTTAAAGACCGTGAGCGCCTTCAGGATCCTGTGGAGATAACAGTAGAAGATACCACTATGGCCACCATCAAATTTGCGAATGGAGTGACCGGCACATGGGTCGCCACCAACTCTGCGCCTGGCAAGGGCGGCAACTTCCGCGCCATATATGGCGACAAAGGCTGCATCAGGTGGAATGAAGGACTCTTTACCAGGGATGAAAACATCCCGATAGAGCAACTCGAAAAAGAATTCATGGATTCTCTTTCTGAACAGGAAAGGGAACGCCTTTTCCCGCGTGGAGTAACCGACACTATTGCGACCGAGCTCAAGGAGTTCTGTGATGCGGTTCGCGGAAAGGGAACTGTGGAGATAACAGGGCTCGAAGGTTTCAAGGACGAAGCCATATGCATGGCGGTCTATGAATCTGCGTGGCTGGACGCGCCAGTAAGGATCGAGGACATCGAAGGGCTCAAGATCGAAAACTACCAGGCCGAATTGAATGAGGATGTAAGGCTTATGTGAAAGGATGACTCATGGGTTCTTTTTATATCTTTGAGATGCATACCAGCCCGAAATGGATTTCGGGGATTTTGCCTGGATTCTGTGCAAGCATGGCATGGGGGGAAGCTTATGAAAAAGGTATTGATCGTCCGAGGTGGATGGGAAGGCCACCAGCCTGTGGAGGTTTCGGAGGTTTTCCGGAAGATCTTGGTTGATTGCGGTTTTGACGTCGAGATATCCGAAACCCTGGATGCTTTCTTGGATGCAGAGAAGCTCAGATCCCTTAAACTCATAATACCTGTCTGGACAATGGGCAAGATAACGGGGGAACAGGTCAAACCCGTCCTGGAGGCTGTAGCTGGCGGGGTGGGTATAGCAGGGTGTCACGGCGGGATGTGTGATGCGTTCCGGGATAATGTCGACTGGCAATTCATGACCGGCGGCCAATGGGTGGCACACCCCGGCGGGGCTGATGTTGAATACATGGTGAATATCAGGAGGAGCTCAAGCCCGATAGTAGAGGGCATCGAGGATTTCTCTGTAAAAAGCGAACAATACTACATGCAAGTCGACCCGGCAATTGAGGTCTTGGCTACTACCCGCTTCCCGACAGCGGATGGCCCCCATTCCTCCAATGGTCAGGTGGATGTGCCTGTAGTCTGGACCAAGAGATGGGGTAAGGGTCGTGTATTCTACTGCTCGTTGGGCCACCAAGCTGATATCCTGGAGATGGAGCCTGTGCGCACCCTGATGCGGCGTGGCCTGCTCTGGGCAGCGGGTGAGGAGGAGGTCAAATAGGGGTTTCCTCTGACAGCATCGCCCCGGCTATAGCTGGGGCTATCTTAGTCTCGGAGAGGGGGATTCAAATAAGATGAAGGGAATACTTGCTTGTCGTACCGCTATCTATGGAAAGTATCAAGATGGCGCATTCGAGCACCTGAGTAGATTGGGAGTGAAGGGCGTGGAGATCGCATGTCCGCCGCCAGATGAGGCCGGTCGGGTAATGGATGAAATAGCCTCTCATGGATTGCAGGTAACTAGTGTCACGCTGAGCTTAAACTGGAAAGAGATGGACATACCTGGATTTGTCTCGGGCCTGGAAGCCATAAAACAACTAGGCGCAAAGGTGATCTTCACTAGTATCAACACCGGAGGATTTGACCGCCAGGAAGTCTACCGCCGGCTCCGCCAGTTCGGTGACAAGGCGGCAGAATACGGGGTCGTTATAGCCATGGAAACCCATCCAGACCTTGTCACAAATGGCGATGTAGCAGTAGAGACTATGAAAGGCATAGACCATCCAAATGTGCGCATCAATTTCGATACCGCTAACGTCTATTTTTACAACCATGATGTGGATGCGGTTTCCGAACTTAGAAAGGTAATCCCTTATGTAGCCAGCATACACCTCAAGGATACCAATGGTGAATATCAGGCCTTTCACTTCGGGGCTCTGGGAGAAGGAGTAGTAGATTTCCCAGGGATACTAAAAATCCTTGAGGATAATAACTTCGCAGGGCCGCTGACTATGGAGATGGAGGGCATTGCTGGCGAAGAATTGTCGAGGGAAGAGATGTATAAGCGGGTTGAAGATTCAGTCGCATATCTGAAGCGGATAGGTCTTGCTTAGACTGCCCTGTCGGGGGTGCCATAAAGCCAGCCCTCTGGCGGAAGACACGATCACAGCCAGTCAGCTATCCCACGGCCAAAGCCGGGAGCCTGGGATGACGAGACCCAATTGGCAATGCTGGGGTGCGGCAGCATGGCCGCATCCCAACTCAGACAAAACCGGCCTCGGTCCGATTCAAATGGAGCCGCCGGCGGCTCGCCACGATCATCTCTCGAGCCTCTAGCATGATCCATGCGTCGGCGCTGGCTCGCTACAGGACCATTTGTCATTATCTCTTTACAAAAAATTCACATCTCCCCCATTGCATTTCCTCAAATACCGATGTATAAATAAATTGGATGGGACATAAAAAGGCCATGTGGGACAAAATAAGTCCCAGGCCTTCTTCAACCCCACCCAACGATCAAAACCAAATTGTCAGGAGGTGAAAATGATGATTACATTGAAGATCGGCCCCGGGTCGCGCGGTAAGATACGCTCCTTTGAGGAAGAACGAAAGCGATATGGACAGTTGAATCAGTGGCCGGTAGGGGTAAAGCCCATCGAGGTTGACAAGATCATAGGGAGCGTAGGGCGTTCGGCAGACTTCGATGATCATTTCCGGTGGAAGAGAACATCAAAGGATGACCGGACAAAGGCCATCGAGCGTGCCATTGAAAGGGGTGAGGCACTCCCCCCTATCGATGTGTATGAACTAGATGGAAAATATTACGTCATAGACGGCCATCACAGAGTAGATGCAGCAAAAAGACAGAAGATCGCGTTTCTGGACGCCGATGTCATCAAGTTGATCCCAGGCTCACGCCCTTCTTCCCAGCCAGCTAAAGCGTAGATCTGCTGACCGGAGCCAAAGATCCGGCCCGCAGGTCTCGCTCACGCCGGCGAGCCCTCCGTTGGCCCCCGATATACGGCAATTCGACCGAACCCTCTTTCTGGCCAAAATATAAGCTAGACTCAGCAGCAGGAATTCATCTGCAAATAGGGAATAAAAGGATTATCATGACATGCAGGAAAAGTCAGGATGCAGATGGAGACTCAATCTCGTGCCCCAGCCAGATCTCATATGTCATCTAGCCCATATGGGAGTTGATTTCGATGAGGAGATCAGTGCATTTCGGTGCAGGAAAGATCGGGAGAGGTCTCATAGGGCGGCTTCTGCTTGCAGGAGGATACAAAGTAGCGTTCGTGGATGCCAACATCGAACTTGTAAATCTCCTCCGCGAAGAAGGAAGCTATCTGGTCAAGACTATCGGAGAGGAAAGGCGAACCCACACTGTCACGGGGTTTGAGGTGTTCCACGTCTCTGATGAAGATGAAATCGTAGCCCGCATAGTAGAGTGCGATCTTATTACCACATCAGTGGGTCCGAGAGCGTTTCACGCTGTTGCGCCCACCATCAGGCGAGGGCTTGAAGCTCGGGTGGACGCCGGGAATCTTGAGCCAGTGGACATAGTAGCCTGTGAGAATATGGCCGGAGCTTCAAATCACCTAAGAAGCCTCATTTTAGATGGCTCTTCCCCGAAATGTAGGAGATTTGTGGAAGAAAAGGTGGGATTTCCAGAATCACAGATAGGTACCATTGCCCCGACCTCCTACGAGAATCTCCCGACAGAACACCCCTTGACGGTGTTCACCGAATCCAACGAAGAATTCTATATAGACCGGAAGGCTCTCCGCGGCAATTACGAGAAAGTGCCGGGGATACAATTCGTAGACAATATTGCCGCCTTTGTGGATAGAAAAGTATTTACTGTGAATACAGGCCATGCAGTAGGAGGCTACATTGGATATCTTCATGGTTATACATACATTCATGAAGTGATGGCTGACCCTAACATAAGAGGGGTGGTGGTGGGAGCGCTAGATGAAATAGACTATGTACTCGTGAAAGAGCATGGCTTTGATCCCAATGAGCAAGGGCTCTACACCCGCCGGGTGATAAGACGATTTGAGAACCCCGAGATGAAAGATCCTATTTCACGCGTCGCGCGAGATCCTGCCCGCAAACTCGGCCCACAGGACAGGCTAATAAGACCGGCAAGGCTCGCCATAAAGCACGGGCTGACGCCGGCGAACATAATTCTCGGGATCGCAGCTGCATTCTTCTACGATGCCCCAGAGGGTCCTCAAGCCGTCAAGTTCTCTGAGAGGGTGAGGAACAACGGCCCTGAAGCAATATTACGAGAGATCTGCGGTCTTTCCCGGGATGAAGAGCTGTGGTCGCTGATCATGGCAGCCTACGAAAGAATCAGGCGCGAAAAGAAAACATGGAGGTCAAGCCCATAGCTCCCTGAGGATCAATTCCTTCACCCTGGCACGCGCATCAGTCTTGGACGGGAATTGATCGAGGTCGACCCAGATGATGCCGGGCTCTCGCTTGAACCATGTTATCTGTCTTTTTGCATAGCGCTGGTTATTGCGTTTCATGAGACGAATGGCTTCTTCAAGCGTGGATTTGCCATATAAGAAATCTACAGATTCCTTGTAGCAGATGGCCTGGCTCGATGTGAGGCGCCTCTCGTATCCCATCCGCAGAAGGTGCCTTGTCTCGTCTATGAGCCCGGCTGCGATCTGGTCCTCCACGCGATCCTGTATGCGTTTATAGAGGCTTGGCCTGGGCCGGATGAACCCGATAAGGGCAAGATGGTAAATCGCCTTTTCTCCTGTATGGTCGCGCTGGAGTTCGGAGATTGGCATTCCTGTGAGATGATAGACCTCAAGGGCCCGGATGAGCCGCCTTGTGTCATTCGGATGAAGGCGGCTGGCCGATGCTGGGTCAATTTCCATTAGCCGGGCAAAAAGATACCCTGGCCCATTTTCTCGAGCTTTCTGCTCCAACTCTTTGCGAAATTCCCAGTCGGCTCGAGGGGCTGGAAATAGATAATCCCTCACGGCAGCCCTGAGATAGAGCCCTGTCCCGCCAACCAGCATAGGAAGCTTTCCCCTCGAATGGATTTCCGCAATGGTGGCCCGGGCCAGCTCTTGATATCTCGCCACATGGAAATCCTCTGAAGGGTCAACGATATCGATAAGATGGTGAGGGATCCTGGCCCTCTCTTCAGCTGATGGTTTGGCAGTTCCTATATCCATGTGCCGGTAGATCTGCATCGAGTCGCAAGATATGATCTCAGCGCCCAGCTCTTCAGCAAGGAGTATCGAGAGCTCGGTCTTGCCGACTGCAGTAGGGCCCACTATCGCGGCGACTTTTGGCCCTTCCTGGGACTTCAACCTTTCTTGGGACGTCTGAACCACCCCTCGATCTCACGAAGGTCTATATGCACCAGTGTTGGCCTGCCATGGGGACACAAAAGAGGCTCGTCGGTCTTGAAAAGATCCGAGAGCAGCCGCTCCATCTCTGGATGACTGAGTTTCTCGCCTGCCTTAATAGCGCCCTTGCAGGCAAGGACAGCCGCAAGGCCATGAAGATCAAGCCTCAATCCGTCGCCGCCGCGCTCTGTAGTTTGGGTTATTGCATCCAATAATAGATCCTCCGGAGAGATCTTTGGCCTTTCCGCAATTATGGCAGGAATGGCCCTCACCAAAAAGGTGTCTTTCCCAAAAGGCTCTATCTCAAATCCAATTCCCTCAAAGAGGTAGAGCTTACCTTCCATTTCTGCCGCGAATCTTGGCCCTGGTTGAATGGTAACGGGCGCCAGAAGCTTCTGTTTGATTTGTGCCTTGCTATTGAATGACCTTATGAGGTTTTCATAGAGAATCCTCTCATGGGCCGCATGCTGGTCGAGCAGATAAAGACATTCCTCTGCCTCAAGGATCAGGTAGGTATCATGAAACTGGCCGATCACAGTAAAATCCCGGGATAATGTGGGGATCTGCGCCTGCGGCGGCTCAGCTGACGGCTTAACTGCTTCTGCAGATTCATAGTCATCTGGCGCCTCGCCCGGCCTGTCAATACTGAGTGCCGCCGGCCCGTCAATACTGGCTGCCGCTGGCCGCGTCACATATGACTCGAATAGCATGTTCCCGCGAGCTGCATATGAGGCGCGCGATAGATTCTCTCGAGCTATATATGGCATAGACGATCTATTCACATGGGCCATATATGATGTAGCTGATGTCTCACTCACATCCGGCGGTTTTGCGCCCGGCAATTGTCTCAAGGCTTGCTTTGCCGCATCAAAAGTCAGTTTATAGATGGTGTCCTCTCTGGCAAACCTTACTTCCCGTTTCGTAGGATGCACGTTTACATCAAGAGTCTCCGGGTCCATAGAAAACCAGATAAATGCTACAGGATGCTTACCCCGGGGTATCGAGCCTCCAAAAGCATTCTCTAGCGCCGCATACATGGTCCTGTTTTGTACAACACGCCCATTGACGAAGAAGCGCTCACCATCACGCCCTGTTCTGCTTAAATCAGGTTTTCCTATCAGCCCAAGCAGGCTGATGCCTTCAAGGGCCATGGATACCGAGATAAGTTCCCTGGATACTGAAGGGCCGTAAATGCCTGAAACCGCCCCCGAATAATCGCCGCTCCCGTCAGTGGAAATCACCAGCCTGTCATCCCTGTAGAGAAGGAATGAGATCTCTGGATGGGAGAGGCTGATGGCGCCGACTATGTCATAGATATGCCCACATTCCGTATTGACACTCCTGAGATATTTACGACGAGCCGGAGTATTATAGAATAGATCCCGCACGATGACACTGGTGCCTTCGGGGCCGCCGGATTCCCCAACTGAGAGGACCTGACCGCCCTTCAGTTCGATCTTGGTGGCGACTCCCCCACCCTTTGGCCTGGTTATCATTGTAACGGACGACACCGCCGCTATGCTGGGTAGAGCTTCCCCACGAAAACCCAGAGAATCGATCCTGAATATATCTTCTGCAGAATGAATCTTGCTTGTGGCATGTCGCTCAAAAGCAAGAGGAACGTCCTCTGGCTCGATTCCGAAGCCATCATCAGTCACCTGTATATACTCTACAGGATCTCTCCCTATCTGGATGACGATCCTCTTGGCCCCGGCATCTATGGCGTTTTCAACTAGCTCCTTGACCACAGAGGCCGGCCTCTCTATCACTTCGCCTGCGGCTATCTTATTGATGACTTCCTCCGTGAGGACAGCGATCTTCCCCGGCTGTCGATCCGGATCGCCCTTTTTAATCATTTTTATCATTTCGCGCCTTCACCAAGCTTCTGTCGTGGCGTAACCCTGACCCCAAGCTCACGCTCTCTGAGTCTATCCTGAAATTCCTTCAATTTCATCAGCGCGTCAAGAGGAGTCAATCTCTCTATATCAAGCTCCTCCAGTTCCCGTAAAATCGTGTCTTCCACTGGCACAAACAAGGCAAGCTGATTTGTGGCAAGGTTTGCGGCGTTACCCCCGACAATGCCCCTGCGCCCCGACTTCTGAATGCCACCAGGCTCTCCAGGCAGGCTATCCTTCAGTTCCTGCAATATCTCCCTTGCCCTTTCTATGACTTGGGATGGCAGGCCGGCAAGCCGGGCCACGTCTATGCCATAGCTCTCTGAGGTGCCACCGCGCTCGATCTTATGGAGGAACACGATATCCTGTCCCTCTTGCTTTGCAGTCATGCAATAATTCTTTACCCTGGGCAAGGTCTTCTCTAACCGGGTCAACTGGTGGAAATGTGTGGCAAACAAAGTCTTGGCCCCTACCCTACGCTTGTCGTGAATGTATTCGATTGTTGCGGTAGCTATACTGAGACCATCCAATGTCCCTGTCCCGCGGCCAATTTCATCGAGGAGGATCAGGCTGCGCCTCCCTGCGTTGGCCAGGATGCGTGAAAGCTCCAGCATCTCAACCATGAATGTTGAAAGGCCAAGAGCTACATCATCTGTAGCGCCTATCCTCGTCATTATCCTGTCCACAAGACCGATCCTGGCTTTTCTGGCAGCAACAAAGCTCCCCATCTGCGCCATTATGACAGCCAGAGCCACTGAACGCATGTAAGTAGATTTACCGGCCATATTAGGCCCTGTTATTATGGCTATCTGGTTTTCCGCTGTATCGAGCATCACATCGTTGGGGACATATACAGAATCCTTTAAGAAATGCTCCACAACAGGATGTCTTGCGCCGCATATTACGATCTCATCGCCATCGGTAACATCGGGCCTTGTGTAATCGTTGACGCGTGCAACCTCTGCCAGAGATGACACCACATCGATCTCCGCCACTATACCAGCGGTCTCCTGCAAACGAGGCGCCTGTGACGCGACCTCATCTCTGAGCGTGGAGAAAAGCTCAGATTCCAGTTTGAGCTCCTGTTCCTCGGCATTGGTTATCGAGACCTCTATCTCTTTGAGCTCTGGGGTAATGAAACGCTCAGCCGAGGATAGCGTCTGCTTACGTATATAATTCTCTGGGACGAGGTGGAGATTGGGCTTGGTGACCTCGATATAGTAACCAAAGACCTGATTATATCCGACCTTCAGAGATTTGATGCCCGTCCTCTCCTTCTCGCTAGCCTCCAGCCTGGCAATCCATGATTTGCCTTGGGTCCTGGCATCCCTAAACTGATCGAGTCTCTCATTGAACCCAGGCCGGATAATGCCGCCTTCGTTCAAGCTGGCTGGGGGATCATCCACCAGACATTGTCGTATCTTGTCAGCCACATCCTCAAGGCAGTCAAATCTTATGGAAACATCTGCTAGGAGACGCGCAAGCTCGGGCAACCTCCCAAGAGATGCGCCAAGGAACCAGAGCTCACGAGGGTTAGCGAGCCCGGCAGATGCCCTGGCAGTGAGACGCTCCAGGTCATAGATCCCCTTGAGAATTTCTCTCACATTATTCCTCAGCGCCTGGTCGTCAAAGAAGATCTGAACCAGGTCTTGCCGCCTCTTGATCTCATCCAGGTCAAGCGATGGCTCTTGCAACCATCTTCTCATCAGCCGACCGCCCATGGCTGTCACGGTACGGTCCAGCACACCTAGAAGGCTTCCCTTCTTGGATCCACCTCTCAGGGCGCTGTAGAGCTCCAGGTTGCGTCCGGTATCCTGGTCGAGGATCATGGACTTCTGGATGGAATATGTCTGCAACCGGTTTATATAACTGAGACGGGATTTCTGGGTTTCAAACAGATAATTCAGACATGCCCCGGCGGCGCTCAAGGCAAGGGGCATTTCCTCGCATCCGAACACATTCAGAGAAACGACCTTGAAATGCGAGAGTAATTCCTTCCTGGCCCTGGACACCTCGAAAGACCCCGTATCCCGGTATGTCAGCGTTATTTGTCCGGCTGCCATGATAGCTCTAACGATCGGATGGTCAGCCTCCATATCTACAGGCACAAGACATTCCCTGGCCCCTTTTTTCAATATCTCAGACACTGCCTGTTCATAGGCGCGATCCCCGCGGATCTCTGTCACGAGGAATTCTCCCGTAGAGGGGTCGCAAAAGGCCAAGCCTGCCGCCAGCGCTTTGCCAGATCTTTGCTCACATGAGACAGCTGCAAGATAATTATTAGATTTTTCATCTAAGAGGGAAGGCTCGAGGACTGTCCCCGGCGTCACGACACGGATGACCTCTCTCCGGACAAGCCCCTTTGCAAGCCTCGGGTCCTCCACCTGCTCACATATGGCGACTTTATAACCCCTTGACACCAGGCGCCCAATGTATGTGTCGGCAGCATGGTATGGAACCCCGCACATGGGAATGCGGCCAGCCTTCCCGGCATCTCTGGATGTCAGAGTAATCTCCAGTTCCCTTGCAGCAATCTCCGCGTCTTGGCCGAAAAGCTCATAAAAATCCCCTAGACGGAACAAAAGCAGCTTGTCCTGATGTTCCGCCTTGATGTATTCATATTGCTGCAGCATTGGAGTCAATGAGGTATCTGGCATTATATCACCTGGTCCTGGATGCGACTACTTCTCCCTGGAGAGTCCATGTCCTCGCCTCGGTGATCCTGACATCCACCAGCTTACCGGCAAGATCCGCTGTATTTCCTGGGATATGGACCAGCTTATTTGTGCGAGTCCGGCCCTCAAGGAAGTCTGGGTCAGTCTCACTCTGCCCCTCTACCAACACCTCTTGAACGCTGCCCAACAATGCCTGATTCTTCTTCAGACTTATGGCGTTCTGAGCTTCGATGAGGCGATAGATTCTCTCGTGCTTGACATCCTCGGGCACCTGTTCCGGCAGGCTCGCGGCCTTCGTCCCTCTGCGGGGCGAAAAGATAAAAGTGAAGGCTGAATCGAACTCTATCTCCCGCACCGCGTCTAGCGTCGCCTCGAAATCAGTGTCAGTCTCACTAGGGAAACCCACAATCAGGTCTGTCGTGATGGCTGAATGAGGAATCCTGCTGCGAATCTTGTTCACCAATGTCTTGTAGCCATCAATGGTATAACCCCTTCCCATGAGCTTCAGGATCCTATCAGAGCCCGCCTGGAGCGGCAGGTGGAAATTCTCGCAGACCTTGTCAGCTGTCGCTACCACATCAATGAGTCTATCAGAAAAATCTCTGGGGTGGCTTGTGGTATACCGGATCCTCGCTATGCCTTCCACATCGTTCAACATAAGCAAGAGGTCCGGGAAATCCACCCGGGGGGAAAGCCCTTTCCCATAGGAATTCACGTTCTGGCCCAGGAGGGTCACTTCCTTATAGCCTTCCTGGGCTAGTTCCTTCACTTCCGTCAAGATATCCTCCGGCCGCCTTGAACGCTCCCTGCCCCGGACATACGGAACGATGCAGTATGAGCAAAAGTTATTGCAACCATACATGATAGTGACCCAGGCCTTGAGCCTGCCCTGCCGTCTCACTGGCAGGCCTTCGATGATCTCCTGCTCCTTTTCCCATATTTCAAACGCCCGGCGGCCGGCCTGCACCTCCTTGAGAAGATCGGGCAAGCGGTGAATGTTGTGAGGCCCAAACACCAGATCCACGTGAGGCAGCTTTTTTCGAATTTCCTCCGCCTCGCCGGGCTGCTGGACCATACAGCCGGCAATGCCAATTATGACGTCAGGATTCTTCTTCTTGAGTGCCTTAAGGTCTCCAACCTGTCCATAGACCTTTCGCTCGGGGTTCTCCCGGACACAACAGGTGTTATATAGTATAACATCTGCAGAGTGAGGATCATCAACAGGCCTGTACCCTTCCTTTTCAAGAAGCCCTGCCATGACCTCGGAATCATGCTCGTTCATCTGGCACCCGAAGGTTACTATATGGTAATATTTCTGGGTTCCATTATTCATAAAAGTGCCGCAAAACCCCCGTAAGTCCTTCAATGAAGGAGGACGAAGGAAATTGCGGCTTCTCTCCCTCTCATATGTGTCATCAATAACCATTCTACCGTCGAACGAGGGACATGTCAATCGTTGTAGACCGCGGCGCACCACTTGCGATATCTTGCCACTCTTCCATGCACCACGTCATTATACAGCTCCTGAAGCTTTCTCGTGATAGGCCCTACCTCTCCAGTTCCCACCGGGCGGTGGTCCACTTCTATGACGGGCGATATCTGAGCTCCTGTGCCGCAGAGGAAACACTCGTCCGTTGTGTATAACTCTGTCCTGTCGATCCGGCGTTCCACGGTCTCGATGCCGAGCTCATCTTTTGCAAGCTCTATGATGGTGTTACGAGTGATGCCCTCCAGAATGTCTTCTGTAGAAGGCGTGGTAACAAGCTTCCCACATTTGACCAGGAAGAGATTCTCAGCGCTCCCCTCGGAGAGATGCCCGTCTCCTGACAGGAATATGGCCTCATCATAGCCATTCTGCAAAGCTTCGGATTTGGCGAGGGCAGCGTTCACATATGCTCCATTGACTTTGGCCCGGGGCGGGATTATATTGTCTTCCAAGTGCCTCCAGGTGGAGACCTGTACCCTTATGCCTTTATTTACGTCGAGATAATCACCAAAAGGCACTCCAAATACCAGGAAATCATCGTCCAGCCCCACGAGTTTCACGCCGATGGCCTTCGAACTCTTGTAAGCGATCGGCCTTATATAGACGTCTTCACGGAATTCGCTCCGCCGGAGAGCCTCCAGGGTGACCTCACACATCCCGTCAACTGACAGGACCGGTTTGATTTGAAGGATCTTACACGAATTTACCAGCCTCTCATAGTGTTCTTTCATACGGAATACAAAAAGCTGGTTTTCTTCCGGCGAATAGTAGGCCCTGATGCCCTCGAAACAGGCAGTCCCGTACATAAATGCATGGGTCATTACACTGATCTTTGCATCTTCTAGCGGCACATAGTTGCCTTCAAAGTAAGCATATGACTTTGGCATAACCACTCCATCTCCTTATATCTCATGAAATTCATCTTAGAAGCAGCCTGATGGCACTTTCACGCTCCTGATTGTGCCACCTAGGCTTCCATAGAGGCACATCCCTTGGGTCTTACAGGCGGCGACTCATAGCCCTATGATTCTATGCCTTTGAGGATAGCGCCTTTGCTTCCGGACTCCACTGATATTGAATATCTGGCTAGGTATCCTTCGCGGACTTTTGGAGCCGGTGGCTTCCATTCACTCAGCCTGCGTTCTATTTCATCATTGGATACCATCAACTCGAGACGCCTTCCTGGTATGTCTATTACTATTTCGTCGCCATCCCGCACCGCGGCGATGGGCCCGCCGACCGCGGCCTCAGGTGAAACATGGCCTATGGCAGCCCCTCTTGTGGCCCCAGAGAATCTCCCATCTGTAATGAGACCGACCTTACTATCCAGCCCCATTCCCGCAAGAGCGGATGTAGGAGTGAGCATTTCTCTCATGCCCGGTCCGCCTCGAGGTCCCTCGTATCGAATTACGACAACATCCCCTGGCTTGATAGCCCCAGTAAAGATAGCAGATGTGGCCTCATCCTCAGAGTCAAAAACTCTGGCCTTGCCCGTATATTTCATCATCTCGGGAAGCACTGCGGACTGTTTGACAACGGCCCCACCCGGGGCTAGATTGCCTTTTAGAATCGCAAGCCCTCCCTGGGCGTGATATGGTCGATCTAGCGGGCGAATGACCTCTTCGTCAAGAATGCGGGCGCCCATTATGTTTTCCTTCGCCAATCGGCCGGTGCATGTGAGATGGTCCCCTTCCAGAAGCCCTCCATCCAGCAGGATCTTCATGACCGCCTGAATGCCTCCTGCATAGAAAAGATCCTGAATATGATAGGGCCCGCCTGGGCTCATGTTGCAAATATGGGGCGTCCGCCGGCTGATATCATCGAAGGTCTCCAAACTCAAATCAACTCCGGCCTCGTGGGCGACTGCAGTGAGATGCAGCACCGTATTTGTGGATCCACCTAGGGCGACGTCAACTGTTATGGCACTCCTGAAGGCCGCCTCGGTCATTATATCACGGGGTCTGATATCTTTCCGGAGAAGATCCATCACCTGCCGCCCGGCCTGGCGAGCAAGGGCTATCCTCGCTCCCATGACTGCAGGTATCGTACCGTTTCCTGGCAATCCCATGCCCAAGGCTTCAACAAGGCAATTCATGGTGTTCGCCGTGAACATGCCTGCACATGAGCCGCATCCAGGACAGGCGGAGTTTTCTATCTCAAGGAGTTCTTCCTGAGACATTCGACCAGACTTGACTGCGCCAACGGCTTCGAAGACCGTGTTCAAGTCTATATCCCTTCCGGCTAGCTTCCCTGTAAGCATAGGCCCGCCACTTACAATGATGCTCGGGATATTCAATCTGGCAGCTGCCATCAGCATTGCAGGCACCGTCTTATCACAATTGCATATCATAACCAGCGCATCAAATTGATGGGCCTTTGCCATGAGCTCTATACTGTCGGTTATGAGCTCCCTGCTCGGCAGCGAATACTTCATTCCCTCATGGTTCATGGCTATTCCATCGCACACGCCTATTGTGGAGAAAACAACGGGGGTGCCCCCTTCGGAAGCGACGCCAAGCCTTGCAGCGTCCACCAACCTCCCCAGGTGGACATGCCCGGGAATGATCTCATTTTCAGTGCTCACTATACCCACCCAGGGCCTAGATATATCACTATCACCATAGCCTATGGCCTTCAACAAAGATCTATGGGGGGCTCTCTCTACCCCTTCCTTTGCAGCTTCACTTGGCACTCTTCTCACCTTCTCTGCTCTTCTCTATCAGTCCTCGGGTCCGCAGTAGATCGACTTTATGAATGGGCTCATTGCTTCGCCCGGGTGATGCCTGCAAGTCTATGGGCAGTATAAGGCACAAGGCCCCCGGCCCGAATGATCTCCTCCATAAATGGCGGGAAGCCCACAAACCTGTAGGTCTCGCCCGTGGTCTCATTCCTTATGATGCCGGCCGCTTCATCTACCTCGACTAGATCTCCTTCCCGGATCTTCTCCGACGCCTCCTGTGACTCAAAGACAGGCAAGCCGATGTTTATTGCATTTCTAAAGAAGATCCGCGCAAATGATGCGGCTATGACACAGGAGACTCCGCATGCCTTTATGGCGATAGGAGCATGTTCACGGGAACTCCCGCAGCCAAAGTTGCTCCCGGCGACAATTATATCGCCGGGCTTGACCTTGCCCGAAAACCCAGGATCCGCATCTTCCATACAGTGCCCGGCTAGTTCTGCGGGATCCGAGGTATTGAGGTAGCGAGCGGGTATAATAAGATCGGTGTCTATATTGTTGCCAAACTTCCAGACTCTCCCGGTTATCATTATGGTTGCACCCCCAGTTCTTCCGGACTCCCAATCCTGCCCAGGACAGCAGATGCCGCGGCTATTGCAGGATTTGCCAGGTAGACTTCGCTCTTCGGATGACCCATACGTCCTACAAAATTACGGTTGGTTGTAGAGATCGCTCGTTCACCTTCGGCAAGTATTCCCATATGCCCACCGAGACATGGCCCACATGTTGGAGTGCTGACAGCCGCCCCCGCCTCTATGAAAACCATTATGATGCCTTCTTGAAGAGCCTTTGCATAGATCTCTTGCGTCCCAGGGATCACGATGAGCCTTACATCAGGATGTACCTTTTTCCCCTGCAGGACCTTGGCAGCAATCCTCAGGTCCTCCAGGCGCCCGTTTGTGCAGGATCCTATTACGGCCTGATCAATGGGGATGTTCCCGACCTCGCTTATGGGCTTTGAATTCTCTGGAAGGTGAGGGAAAGCGACCTGAGGCTCAATAGTTCCCACATCGAATTCAAATATGTCAGCATAACTGGCATCAGGATCTGATCTTACGATCTCAAATTCCCTTTTGAGGCGACCTTTCAGGTATTCCAGGGTCTTTTCGTCAGGCTCGAAGATACCATTTTTTGCCCCGGCCTCGATGGCCATATTTGCCATGGTGAAACGGTCGCTCATCTGGAGGTCTGCTACAGCCTCTCCGGTGAACTCCATAGCCTTGTACAGAGCGCCATCAACGCCTATGTGGGCTATTGTGCGAAGGATCAGATCCTTGCCGCTGACCCAGGGGCGGCGTTTTCCAAAATAAATGAATTTGAGGGTTTCTGGAACCCTGAGCCAAACCTCCCCTGTAGCCATGGCACAAGCCATATCAGTACTCCCCACGCCGGTGGCGAAAGCTCCAAGCGCCCCATAGGTGCATGTATGGGAGTCGGCGCCTATGATGAGATCCCCTGGAGCTATAAGCCCTTGATCCGGCAAAAGGACATGCTCGATTCCCATTCGTCCCACTTCAAAATAATGGACAAGGCCTTGCTCTCTGGCAAAAAGCCGGACAGCTCTAGCCTGTTCTGCGGATTTTATATCTTTATTAGGAGTGAAATGGTCCGGCACTATGACTATCTTTTCCTTATCGAAAACGGATTTCGCGCCGATCTTCTTAAACTCCTTGAGGGCCGCAGGGGTGGTCACATCGTTGCCGAGGACGAGATCGACCCTGCAGTTGGCAAATTCACCTGCCCTGATCTCACCTGTGGATGAATGCGCTCCCAGGATCTTCTCTGTGATTGTGAATGGCACTTTGCTTCATCCTCTCCCTTCACCGAATTATACGGCGTCGGAAATGGGCTTTCCCGCCGGATACTTATTGAGCGGCCAAGACTCTTCTGTTGTCATTTGAATGAACATACAATATTTATGGTAAATCTATCACTGCGCCAGAATGATGTCAACAGGATGACGGAAAAACGGAAAGATATGTGTGACCCCCGCGGGGAGTTGGCGGCATCAACCATCATGTCGATGCATCTACCGCAGGATCCTATTTATGATCCAGCCCGCGTATGGTAACCTTCTGCACTCGTCGACGGTGACCTCGCGGATCAGGAGCAAAGCCATGAGATAGATGGGGATGGTCATAAAGATACAGGCTATGGTAGCAAGGCTGGATGACGGCAGGATCAAAAGCAAGAAACCATAGGCATAGCGAATGAGGGGCCCTAGAATGAGACTTATGGCCGTTACCCTCAATGCAGAGGCAATGTCCAGTATATCTCCAAGGACCTGCGCCGCCGCCGCGAAATTGAAGAAAGCAACTATGGCGAAGCCGGTGATGGTTCCGAAGGCTGCGCCTCTGATTCCAAGGCCGGGTATACCAGCAAGATAATAGTTGAGGCCAGCTCCTGTGCCGATCCCTATCAAGAGGTTACGCGCCGTGACAAGCGGCATCCCAAGACCATGGAGCAGGCCAGAGATAGTCTGCTGCAGGCACAGGAAGATTACGCCCGCGGCCAGAACACTGAGCGGGTTCCCCGCCTCACGACAGCCAAAGAGCAAGTCACATATAGGCCAGGCCAGCTCCCGCAGCCCCACAAAGGCGGGCAAGGCAATAATCAGGGTGAATCTGATGGCCTCCCTTGCCCTAGCCCGTGCGCCTGCAAGATTTCCCTTGCTCATGCTCGCCGATATTATAGGGACGAGGCTGGTGGCAAAGGCGGTAGTGAAAACTGTAGGAAGGGCGATGAGGCTCATGCCCATTGCGGACAGCTGACCATATAATGCGGTAGCCTCCGCCATAGATTTGCCGGAAAGCCTCAGCCTGGCCGGGATGATGGCTGCATTGGCCAGATCACCGAGGGGCGCTATCAATGACCCTATTGTGAGGGGAATTGCGAAAGAAACGAGCTCTCCAAGAATTGAAAGATAATCTTCGTTGGAATCAATATGAGATGACAGTGCCGGCCGCTTGCCAGCCCGTTCATAGATGTAAATAGCAATGAGAACAAGGAGACCTGCAAATGCCCCCCCTACGGCACCCATGGCTGAACCGGCTGCTGAGAATTCCACCCCTCTCGGCAGCAAAATGTAAGCCAGAAATAGAGCCAGGCTCACCCTTACCACTTGTTCCGAGAGCTGGGAGAGAGCTGTGGGCAACATGATCTGCCGTCCCTGGAAATACCCACGGAATGCCGACATCACCGCCACCAGAAACACCGCCGGGGCTATATTCTTGACGGTATAATATGAACGGGGATCGCCAAGGAAGCGTCTGGCAATCGTAGACGCTCCCAGAGAGAGAAAAACAGAGAATGCTATTCCGGTTACCAGAAGGAAAATGAGGGATACCCGGAAGACCCTCAGTGCATTTGTCTCCTCACCACGCGCCAATCTTTCCGAAACCAACTTGGAGATGGCAATGGGAAGGCCTGAAGACGAGACTACGAGGATAGTCCCATAGACTGAATAAGCCATCTGGTAAAGGCCAATGCCTTCGGCTCCGATGAGACGCGTGAGAGGAATAAGATAGATGGCCCCTAAGGCCTTGTTGATGAGACCGGTAATGGTAAGCAGCATCGCTCCCTGAAGAAAGGATTGACGTCTCATGTCCCGCATAATTTCCTTCGCCTCTTATGTGGCTGAAAGGAGTCCCCTGAGTATTACGATAGGCGTTTTCTGATCATCATTTCCAAAAGGATTATCACTCAAGACCTGAGCCAGGACTTCATCTGAGACGGGAGCAGTGGAGCCAATGATATCTACAAACCCCTTATCATTTACGTCAGCAATGACTGCATGAGCTTTGACAGCCTCTTTTATCTTCTTGACCACCTCACTGGAATTGACCGGACCCAATACCACATGTTTATCAAAAGGAGGCATGGTACCAGCGATATCATCTATCAATGCCAGTGACTTTCCAGCCACCCGGTAGAAATCCCCCTTTCTCCCCACCACACGCCCAAGACCGGCTGCCAGGGTTCCCAAAAGAATGCGAGGGACGCCTACTTCCTGGATGGCAAGCTGCATGGCCGGCGGAGTGGCAAGACTCCCGTCTTTTCCGGGGAAACGACACAGAAAACGCGCAAGCAAGGAAGGGTTTACATCCTTTGGCAATACGGCTCTTCCCTGGGTAATTGCCGCGACACTCTCTGCGATACAGATGATGTCACCAGGGCGAACAATGTCTCCTGCATATCTGAGAATGATCTGGACTAGATCATCTTCCTCGGAGATGATATGAGTCCTGAGGGGAATCTTTTCCAGTCGGCCATATGATGGCGGCGATTTGGTCTGGGAGAAATAATCCGCAAGGCCGCAGAGGATGCCCTCGGCAGCTCGTTCATGGAAGACGGGACTCCTCAGCAACCCTTCTTCCACCCAGTTGGTGATGGTCACGACCTCAACCTGGCACATAGGGATCTCTAAGCCCGAAATGAAACCAGCCGGGGTTTCGCTGATGCCTCTATCAGGTATATTCAATCTGTTCAAAAGACCACGTTGAATAAAGGCGGCAAGGTCCTTGCTCCCCTTCGCCCTGGGATTGTATAGGGTGCGCGCGCCACATACCTCATGATCGGCTGATGAGCCCATGTGAAGACTGATTACCGCCTCAGCCCGATAAGCCCTGGCCATTTTGGCCTTGCGGGCGGCCGGAACAAGATAATCTCCTTGCCTTGCGAGAACCGGCAGCGCCTTGGACTGTCTCAAGAGCTTTTGAAGGCAACCGGCAATATGCATCACCACGTCCTTTTCCAGGAGGTTTACAGGGCCACGGGCGCCTTTATCAATGCCCCCGTGGCCAGGATCGATCAACAATGAACGTCCTTTCAAGACTTGCTCTATGGAATCATGAAACACTTCTATGACACATCGCTCAGGGCTTCCGGGGGATTTCGTCACCTTCATGGTCGAAGGGCGAAGGTAGTTTATGGTGAGGAGGACGGAACCTAAAGGAAGTTCCTTTATCTCCAGGTCCTTTATCACTCCATCATGAATTTTCAGATTCTCGTCCAGGGTATTGAGTCGGGAAGAAGGAAATTCTATATCAACATGAAATCTATCTTCTTTTAGCACCCGCCATGTAAGTGGGCCCAAAGACTCGACAGCTATCTGAGATGCCGTGTTCCTCAGGGCGGGGTTATGTAATTTGAGGATGCGGATATTGGTGATTATGCTCTTCATAGACCCCTTCCCCTTTCGCCAGGGTAACACTCTCACAAGGAACTTATGCTCATGCACCTGCAGATAGACATCAAAAGGCACACAATATAGCATATTCACGTCAAAGCCGAAAGCTACCCGGCGATGTAGGGGCCTACCATGTAAAGGTCAATTTGCTCTTTTTACTCTTTCACCATCCCTTGCCATCCTGGCGTTTTCCAGAATCTCGCGGGCATGTCTCAAGGTGATCTCGCTAGTTTCATTTCCAGAGAGCATTCGAGCTAGTTCCACCACCCTTTCTTGGTCCTCGAGTTTAGCCACATTGGACCTGGTGCGTCCACCTATCACCTCCTTGGAAATATAAAAATGCGAGTCGCCTGCTCCAGCTATTTGCGCTAGATGAGTCACGCAAAGCACCTGCCTGACCTTGCCGATGGACGCCAATTTCTGCGCGACCTTAGCAGCGGCCCTCCCTCCAATTCCGGCGTCTATTTCATCAAAGATCAGCGTAAGGATTTCATCTGCTTCTGCAAGGACCGTCCTGATGGCCAGCATGATACGAGAAAGCTCGCCCCCGCTGGCGACCCTCGAAAGGGGCTTTGGCTCCTCACCAGGGTTGGCTGATATCAAGAATTCGACCTGATCTACGCCCTTCGGCCCGAGATCGAGCAGTTTCCCATTTACCGGTATTCCATCCGGGCTTTCCCTCGAAGTAAAATTGATCTCGAAAACAGCGTCCTGCATTGCCAGGTCGTTTAATTCTCGTGAGATGCGATTTGATAATTCTTTGGCGACCTCCTTGCGCATCCTGGATAACGAACCACAAAGCTCTCCAAGCTCCCCTTTGATCTTGTCTATTTCCTTCTTTAAGAGAGATGCGCGTTCACTGCTGTTGGATATGCGGCTCAATTCAGACTCGATTTTTTCCGCATACTCCATGAGTTCGGCCACAGTCTTCCCGTATTTCCGCCTGAGTCTCTGTATGAGGGCCAGCCTGCTCTCGACCTCAGCCAAACGATCAGGCCGGAATTCTATACGGTCTGCGTAGCCCCTGACATCACGCGACACCTCGGAGATTTGGGTCAAAGCACCCTCTAAAGCTTCACATAGCGGCTGAAGGCTCGGATCTAAAGCCAACGCGGCCTGGAGCTCGGATAGCGATAGTGCGAGGAGATCTTGCGCCGCCATGTGTTCGCCATCACCTGAGTAGAGTAAAGAATATGCTTTTGTGGCATGGGAGTACAGCTTCTCGCTGTTGGCTAGGATCGTCCTCTCCGAAGAGAGCTTTTCTTCTTCATCTGCCGTGAGCTTGGCGGATCGTATCTCGTCCAGTTCAAAACGCAGAAGTTCTACCTTGCTGGCAAGCTGCTTCCCATCGGCTGTGACGGTTTCGAGTTCCTTCGTCAAATCTCTTAGCTTCTTGACAAGGTCTTCCACCCTTCCCCGCAACAGCAGAATCTCTGGGCCGGCGAATGCGTCGAGAAGCTCCAGCTGCTTGTCAGGCCGCAAGAGAGATTGATGTTCATGTTGGCCATGGATGTCAACCAGGTAACTTCCTATCTGGCTCATCACTCCTGCAGTGGTGAGGTTACCATTTACCTTGCATCTTGAACGGCCCGAAGATGTGATTTCCCGCGAAAAGACCAAAAGCCCATCGGCGTCCGGGGGAAATCCAGCGTCCGTAAGCTGCTTTGCCGTCTGGGATCCGGGCGGTACATAAAAAGAACACTCGATAAATGCGCTATCAGAGCCTTGACGGATCATTTCAGAAGATCCTCGGCCTCCCAGCAGTAGACTGATTGCATCGACAATCATAGTCTTTCCGGCGCCTGTCTCCCCGGTCAGCACATTGAGGCCCCGATCAAACATGATGGTAAGGTCTTCGATCAGGCCAAAATTGGACACATGAAGATCCTGAAGCATTTGGCCAACCCAGCCTCCCCTTTCGAGCTAGCTTCTCATTTTGCTGAACTTCTCGAAAAGCTCTTCCACCCGGGATTTCGATTTTACGACGATCAAGATCGTATCGTCCCCCGCTATTGTGCCGATGATCCCATCCCATGCTACAGCATCAATGGCAGCAGCCACGGCATGGGCGTTCCCGGTCAAGGTACGTATCACAATGAGATTCTCGCTGAAATCCAGGCTGATGACAGATTCCTTGAACACCTGCGCCAAACGCCTGTGCAGATCACCGGCGGCACGCTCGTGCGGTATGGCATACCGGTAACGTCCCTCTCTCGTTGGGAGTTTCACAAGATGGAGTTCCTTTATGTCTCGCGAAATGGTGGCCTGAGTCACGTCGAAACCATAGTTGCTGAGTTCTTGCACAAGTTCCTCCTGGGTCTCTATTTCCTTCTCCTTGATCAACTCCAGGATCTTGGCATGACGCGCTAACTTCACCCCATCTATACACCTCCAAAGAAACTTGCAGGATTTTACACCCTTCCTTCTGCCAGTCGCGCGCGGAGCACCTCATAGAAATTCCACTCGCCCAGCCGGACCAGCTTTGTTATAGCAGCGGCTCTGCGCACTACGACTTCATCTTTATTGGCCAATTTAAAACCAACCTGGCCATCCATTGTCAGCATGACCTCTTCATGGGTAGCGGAAACCACCACCCGCACGCTCTCATCCTCGGCTGCCACAATTGACCTTGCGAAAAGGGTATGCGGGCAAATGAAAGTCACGATCAGGGTGCGCACACATGGGTTTACGATAGGCCCACCGGCTGACAGGGAATAAGCGGTGGATCCCGTCGGAGTTGCCACTATGACGCCGTCTGCCGGGTATGTTCCAATATAATGGGCATCAATATAGGTTTCGAGCCTGATCATCCTGGCAAAAGCACCTTTGGTGATTACCGCGTCATTCAGTCCTATGAACCTCTCGATCTCCTCGCCGTCCCTGATGACACCAGCCTCTAACATCATCCTGTCCTCAACGGAATAACGGCCAGACAAGAGCTTCGATAGAGCATCCTTGAGACCCGACAGATCTACCTCCGTCAAGAACCCAAGGTGCCCGACATTCACCCCGAGTATTGGCACGCCAGTTCCGGCAAGATCTCTAGAAGCTGCTAGAAGAGCCCCATCACCACCCAGCACGATGGCGAGGTCGATTTTCTTTCCAACATCCTTGGTCCCGAAGGAAAGCTCCCTCATTCCGAAAAACTCGGCAGTCTGTGGATCTACAAGGGCCTGGCCACCCATCTCGCTGATCCACTCCATGAGCTTTCGAGTGGTTGAAAGTGCGTCCTTCTTGCCAAGATGAGGTATCAAACCGATCTTAGTCATGAAAATGCCCCCACTTGTGCCTTCGCGACGACCTCACTTATCTGGGCCTGAAGTTCATCTCGCGAGGTGGTCCCATCTTCCTCTGGCTTAGGTCCCAAGAGAAGAAAGAACTCAATATTGCCCTTAGGCCCCTTGATCTTTGAATAAGTCAACCCTCGATACCCAAAACCATGAGAGAGAGCAAAATCTATTATACTATTTATCACTTCTCTGTGGACCCTGGGGTCCTTCACCACTCCGCCCTTGCCGACTTTCTCGCGACCAGCTTCAAACTGGGGCTTTATCAATATGAGGATTTGGCCCGATGGTTTCACAAATTCTCTCAATAGGTCAAGAAATTTGGTGACTGAGATAAAAGAAACGTCAACAGTGATGATATCTGCCTTCTCCGGGAAGATGTCAGGGCTGGCATGACGGATATTGACGCCTTCCAGGGTGACCACTCTCGGGTCTTCTCTCAACTTCCAGATGAGCTGTCCTTTTCCTACATCCACAGCGTATACTTTCCGGGCTCCATGCCTGAGGAGGCAGTCAGTAAAACCGCCTGTAGAGGCGCCGATGTCGATAGCGACCTTATCCCGAACATCGATATCAAGGTCAATGAGGGCCCCTTCCAGCTTGATCCCACCGCGACTCACATAACGATCCGAAAGGGCTCTTACCTCAACCTGTGAAGATATCGCCACCATGGTCCCTGGCTTATCCTCAACCATCCCATTTACTGACACTTCCCTGGCCATTATCGAGCGCCTTGCTTTTTCTCTCGTCTCGAAAAATCCAAGCCGGACAAGTAACATGTCCAGCCGCATCTTTTCATCGGCTTTACCCGGACACATCAGAATCATGCCTCAACATACGAGATTCTATCTGGGAAAGAATATGCGCTGCGATTCTATCAGCGCGGAGTCCACACCTCTCGAGAAGTAGATCACGATCGCCATGCTCTACGAATCTGTCAGGTAGCCCAAAATGAATGATAGGAATGGAACCCAAACCGCGCTCATAAAGGGCATGGGTCACTCCTTCACCAAAACCTCCCGTCAGAATGTTCTCCTCTATGGTCGCAACCAGACGCGTCCTGCTTGCAAAGCGCTCTATAGTCTTCACGTCAATTGGTTTCGCTGCCCTTGAATTAATAACTGAAGCTCTAACTCCATTTTTGGATAAAAACCTAGCGCAGTCAAGGGCGACCGTCACCATGCTGCCGATGGCTATCAAGGCAACATCATCGCCTTCCTTAACGACCTCACAAGATAAGGGATCCAAAGATGCCGATGCCCGTTTGCCCACAGTGAAAATAGGCCGCGCCGCGCTGCGTGGGTATCTTATTGCAACGGGTCCTCTTGCCAGAACCGCCCACCTCAACATATCCCGGAGCTCATTGCCATCAGCTGGCGCGAGAATCGTCATGCCTGGTATGGACCTCATATAAGAAATATCAAAAGCTCCGTGATGAGTGGGGCCATCCTCGCCAACCAGCCCCGCTCTATCTATGGCAAAGACAACATGTAGTTTTTGGAGCGCTACATCGTGTATAATTTGGTCATATGCTCTCTGGAGGAAGGTGGAATAAATGGCCACGATAGGGACCATCCCCATGGATGCGAGGCCGGCCGCAAGGGTGACGGCGTGCTGCTCAGCTATCCCAACGTCGAAGAACCGATCAGGAAAACGGCTTGCGAATTGAGCGAGACCACTGCCATCAGTCATGGCGGCAGTGATAGCCACTATCCGCTGATCCTGCGATCCCAGCTCAACGACGGCATCACTAAAGAAATCAGTAAACCATGGTCCCGAAGTCGATTTGGGTCGCCCTGATGCAACATCGAACGGCCCGACTCCGTGGAATTTTCTTGGATCTTCCTCGCTCGGTCCATATCCTTTGCCTTTCTTGGTTATCACATGGATGAGGACTGGACCGCCCTTTTCCCTGGCATCTTTGATGGTCCGCTCAATGGCAATGATGTCATGTCCATCGATGGGTCCAAGGTAGGTAAATCCTAAATCCTCAAATAACATCCCCGGTATAATGAGGTATTTGATGCTGCCTTTGACACGCTTCACCGCGTATGACAGCCTATCTCCAACAGCTGGAATGCTCCCTACCAGCCGCTCCACATCTCCCTTTACTTGCCTTATCCTAGGATGCAGTCGTATCCGAGCCAGATAGGATTGAAGGGCGCCTACATTTTTTGAAATCGACATTTCATTGTCATTCAGTATAACGATCAGATCTTTCCCGATGTGCCCAGCATGATTGAGAGCCTCAAAAGCCATTCCCCCAGTCAAGGACCCATCGCCGATAATTGCGATCACCGTGAACCTATCGCCTGCCAGATCTCTGGCAATGCACATGCCAAGGGCAGCGGAAATGGATGTACTGGAATGCCCTGTAGCAAATTGATCGTGTGGACTCTCATCAGGCCTGGGGAATCCGCTGATTCCGCCATATTTCCTAATTGTCTTGAACTCTTTGAGCCTGCCGGTCAGAATCTTGTGGGCATAGCTCTGATGACCAACATCCCAGATTATCTTGTCATATGGGCTGTCTAGAGCCCGATGGACAGCGATGGCAAGCTCTACGGTTCCGAGACTCGGGGCAAGATGGCCGCCATTTTGTGATATAACTTCAACAATCTCCTCCCGTATTTCTTGGGCAAGCTGCTCCAATTCATGTATATTGAGATTCTTCAAATCCCGCGGCAGGTCAAGCGTATCAAGCAGCCTTGGCTGCGTCACTCATCTCGCCCCCTCCTTATACGGTTACCATTAGAATCGTTATTACCCCCACCAGATCTATTGTTTCTTCTCTCGTTGTTTTTAAATTTGCGCCTGCGTGATGCTTTGAGGTCATTTTCGAAAAATCTCAATCCCGTGACTCTCTCGAGCCATTCCAACTGTCTCCCGATGAAAACCACGATGCCAGTAGCCTCATCCATGGCAAATCCCTTGCCGAAGGCCTTCCCGCTTACTGTCAAGGCAGCTACCAGAGCGGTCATAAGTATGGCGGAAATGTCTTCATCCAGATGCCTGTAAATGGTTAGTAGGCGGAAAACTATGCCCGCTCCGATAGCTCCACTGAGAGTACCACAAATGTCCCCGACGACATCGTTGCAGAAATTCGCCACGCGATCTGCATTTCTCACTATTTGGATGGCTTTGCGGGAACCGGGGACCTTCTTGGTTGCCATCGCGTGGAAAGGGCGTTCGTTTGCTTTCGTAGCCGCAACCCCAACGATGTCGAAAGCTATTCCCGTTATCACGATCACCGCCAGGACGATCAACCCAGGGATGATCCCGATATGGCCTAATGCAATTTGGGAAATAAAAGCGAAGGTTATAGAAAGTGAAAAAGTCAGGATCCAGACACGTAGAGTCTGCCCCAACCTGCTTCGCAAGCTGTCATGTCACCTCAACTTAATAAAAGACCCCGGCGCGTTTTCCCACGCTCGGGGCGGCGGGTGGCATCACGTTGAGTAAATATTGTGCCTTCAGGTCTAGCTAGTTTTCCTAGCGATACACCACAGCGTTACCGCCATGGCGGTTTCCCTTTACGATCGCTCCCTGATGTCGCCAGTCAGAGGGCTAGATTGCCACTTAGTGCACACCGCAATCCCCAACGTGGCCCGATAGCGAACAGCCTAGGAGTTTTCCTCAACGGCGCCTTCCGACCTCTAGCCTCTTTTGCGATCAGGCTTTCAGACACCCCCAAAATCCCCGGATATCAAATCCGGATAGCTCTAGGATATCATCCCGCGCTGACCGCGCAAGGCAGGCTACACTGCACCCAGCACAGCCTAGGACAATCGCTCCTGGTATAGCACCGAGTGCAGGTTTTATCCCAAGCCGTAATGCGTTCACTGAGCCAGGAGCACCACGTACTTGGGTCTCCGCGAAGACAGGGTCCACGCCCGCATGCCATTGCGGATCGCCCAATCTTCTTAACCCCCAGCACCAACCCCCGACTGGGCGTCGGAAGCCAGCACCAGGGACTTCATCGATGTGCCCTTGACGGATTTTTAGGCCCGTCCTTGAGATCGGTGGCACCGACTAGGATACTGCGCCACCCACCCATGCAGGTGATATTATACCATATGGCGGCGACAGTATCAAGTTCAGCTGGATCTTTTAACCAATATCTGCGCCAGCTCCGCAAGGGGGGCTGCTGGAGGCCCCAAAATCTCCAGGTCGTCGAGCCCTTCTTTAGTCAATTCGTCGACTCTGGCGAGGGCATCCTTTGCAGACATGTAATCGAGAAAGGAAGTTCCAACCCTGACCCCTGCATTCCTTTTTGCTCGCAAATCCTCAGAGGCCCAGCATGAGCGGGAAAGAGACTTGACCCGGTCCTGTTGCCCGTCCAAGACGTCATCAACTATCTGAAAGGCCAGGCCAACCTTTTCTGCAAAGGAGGTCACGGCCATTAGCTCCTTTTCCCCCGCCTCTGCAGCAATGGCCCCGGAGCGCACAGCCGCTGTAAACAGCGCTCCTGTCTTATGTCTTGCAAGAGATATAACCCAGGCAGAGTCATAGCCGGATTTTGCGGCATGGTCCGTTGAACGCCATGTATCAACTTCCATCCCCTGACCGCCGACCATACCCAGGCTCCCGCAAGCGAAGGCGAGCTCATTCGCTATCTGCGTACATGCGCGGTAGCCAAGGAGTTCAACGGCTTCCCTCGCGGTGATCACCTCAAAGGCCAGGGAGAGCAAGGCATCTCCGGCCAGGAGGGCCATCGGGGAGCCGAATACACGGTGCACGGTAGGCCGCCCACGACGTTCATCGTCATCATCCATGCATGGCAGGTCATCGTGAATGAGCGAATAACTATGAATGAGTTCAATGGCGCATGCGGGCCGGATCGCCTTGTGATATGGCAGGCCTAGAGCCTCAGCAGTAAGCAATGTAAATATGGGCCGAAGCCTCTTACCTCCGGGAAACATAGCATATCGCATCGCCTTATGTAACGTGCAAGAGGGTCCATGATCTTCCCCCGGCATGATTTTGTCAAGGGTATCATCAATGAAATCCCTGAATCTGGAGATCTTCTCTTCGATCAACTGGCATCCCCTTCAGCTTTGAAAGGAACCTCAATTGGCTCTCCATCTTTGCCCTTCATCAAGAGAGATATCTTCATTTCAGCTTCATCGAGCCTCCTGGCGCATATCCTGAGGAGACCCATCCCCTCCTCGAAGAGAGTCAAAGACTCATCCAGGGTGAGATCCCCACCCTCCAGGGCCCGGACGATCTCTTCCAACCTAGCAAGGGCTTCCTCAAACCCCGGGGTCTTATCATTCTTGACTTTCTGCGCTATCTTCGTCATATATCCTGGCCTCCACCAATTTTCTGATATCGCACTCGATGGCGCCATCATTCACAATTACCTCAACATGGTCCCCTACATCTACTTGAAATATGCTCTTGACTACCCTGCGCTCCGGCAGGAGCCTGCATATGGAATAGCCCCTCTTGAGGGTCGCAAGAGGGCTCAAGGCCTCGAGCCGACCTGCAATGGCGGCCACCCGGTCCTTTGCCCTTTCCAGAATCCGGAGGATGTCGTCCTGGATCTCCCTGGCGGCATCATCAATCTGCTGCCTTTTGTCGCGAAGGCCCTCTTGAGGAGAGCGAAGCGCACGGGAATCAGCCAGTTCCTTAAGCCTTCTCCGGGAGGAATTTATCAAATTGGCCATCACCACATTCATGCGGGCAAAATACGAAGCCAGGGTAGATGATAGCTGCGCGCAATCGGGTACGGCCAATTCTGCCGCCGCTGATGGAGTAGGAGCTCTCCGGTCAGCGACAAAGTCGGCTATCGTGAAATCCGTCTCATGCCCTACAGCTGAGATCACCGGTACAGGACTGGCCGCTATGGCCCTTGCCACGCGCTCATCATTGAAAGCCCAGAGTTCCTCCATAGCGCCTCCGCCCCGACCTACGATGATCACATCAACATCCTTATAGCTATAAAGATGTTCGAGGGCGCTTACAATGCTGCCAGGAGCCTCATCTCCCTGAACCAGAGCGGGAGAAATCACGATATGAATCCCTCTGGCTCTCCGGGTTATGATGCTTATGATATCCCTGATGGCAGCTCCTGTAGGAGACGTGACTACCCCTACCGTGCGTGGAAATGCGGGAAGCGGGCGCTTGCGGGAGTCATCCAGCAGGCCCTCTTTAGCCAGTTTGTCCCTTAGCTCGAGAAATGCCAGGTACATGGCTCCTATGCCCGCCGGCTCCACCATCTCCACATAAAGCTGGTATTCTCCGCCCTTTTCATAAACGCCAACTGTCCCATAGGCAAAGACCGTCATACCATCTCGAATGGCGCATGTGAGCTTGCTATTCTGACTTCTGAACATTACGCACCTGAGGCGGGAAGATTCGTCCTTGAGGCTGAAATACATATGCCCAGAGGAATGGTGGTTAAAATTGATCACCTCGCCCCTCACCCAAATCCCTACGAGGGTGGGATCTCCCTCTATAAGCTCTTTCAGATATCGCGTAAGCTCGCTGACGCCGAAGACTCTAGGCTCAAGCAAGATAAACACCTCGAGACATGACTCTGCGCTGGCAATTATTCAGGCTGTTGGGATGAGTCCCTGCCAATCTCTTTGACTATCCTCGCTAGGACCCCGTTGACAAATCTTCCAGACTCATCGTCGCCGAATTTCTTTGCTATCTCTACCGCCTCATTTATCGTAACCCGAGGCGGGATATCTTTCATATATAGAAGCTCAAATATGGCGAGCCGGAGCACATTTAGATCCACAGCCGCTATTCTATCGAGCCTCCAGCCCTGCAGGTGACGAGAAATCAAATCATCAATGGCCTTCAGTTCCCGTTCAGTACCTGTTGCCAATTCTCTTAGAAATACTTCTTGGGAGGGAGGGATGGCGTGCTCTCTGATCTCGTTCGCAAGCCCCACTGCCACCGGGACCCTGCCCCGATCAAATTGGAACAGGACCCGCAAGGCACATTCCCGAAGTTCCCGTCGGGTCAAGAATCTCACCTCTCCCTGGGCGGTAAGACACGATCAAGAAATTCTTTTAGAGTCTCCCTACGGTCTACCTGCCGTCCAATGAAGTAGCCTGTACCTACGCAAATTGCCAAAGAAATCGCGTCAAACCATCCGAAAAATATCACTACAATGCCGATTATGAAGCCGAAAAATCCCCCAAGCACCTTCCCCGGATGCTCACTCAGGATACGCCATAGTTCTTCCTTCGGTGTCCGCATGCTGGTTCCCCCCTGGACTTGAGCTGAGAGGGCCCGCTACTCGACCCTGGCTCTCGATTCAGCGCCGGAAATGTTCTTGACGCTGATCCTGGTACTCAGGGTGTTTACCCCAACGGTATCTCGCATATAGTGCTCGATCCGTGATTGAAGCTCCTCACATATCGCGGGGATATTCGTATCCGGGGCGACCATTATAGAGAGTGAAGCCTGGATCCCTTCCTCGCCTAAATTGACGGTAGTCTCAACTTCCCTTACCCCTGATACCTGACGGGCCACCCGGCGTATCAAGTTCTCTATGGCAATCAGCGATATCCTCACCTCTCCAAGGCTTGTCCCTCTGACAATGGCTCTATCGTCCTGAAACCTACCGGCCCCGAGCCTGAGCAGGAGGAACGCCAGGAAGAGAATGGCGCAAATGACCAGGATTATGCCCGGACGTGCTCCGAGTGCTTCCTGTTCAAGGAGTCTTTCCAACCAGTATAGGGCCTCATGCCTTATAAGGGCCGCTGCCAGGACAAAACCCTCGGCGAACAGCAGGACAGACACTATGACAATGAGTAGCCTGTCCAATGAAGTCATGATAGTTTGCTCCTTTCGAGATAAATAACATATGACCAGATATAATCCGCCCGCCAACTCATTTTATTATCTCACTCGCGGCGCTTCCTGCTTTTCCTCTTGTGGGAAATGAACTCCCTGGACGTGAACGTTTATTTCCACAACGCTGCGGCCAGTCATGCTCTCGATGGCCTTTTTGACATTCTGCTGCACAGCCCACGCCACTTCAGGGATCCTTACGCCATATTCTACAATGATGAATAGATCCACCGCCACTTCCCGCTCGCCAACCTCCACCTTGACACCCTTGGCAAGATTGCGGCGTCCTAGGACCTCTGCGATGCCGCCGGCGATGCCCCCGCTCATTCCCGCAACGCCTTCCACCTCAGTGGCCGCAAGCCCTGCTATTATGCCCACTACTTCATTGGCGATCCTGATTGCGCCGAGACTTTCCTCATTTACTCGGTCTGTCCTCTCCACAATGCCACCCCCATCCCAGAAGGGGGTAATAATCCCCCTGCAACTATACTATACCAATATGACCGAATTATAACAGATCTTGCCGAAGATATTCAGCTCCAATGCAGCTTATTACATCATCGTCAGAATGAATCTCAGCGCGACGGAATGCGTCACACCTCATGATCCCGCGATGCATATTCACATTCGTGGAAATACCCTCCACTATCAATTCATCGAGGGCGCGCTCCATACGCGCGATGGCCTCACTGCGATCCCTTCCCCATGCTATGACCTTCGCAACCAGGGAATCATAGTTGGGCGGGACAGATGCCCCGCGATAGAGGGCCGTATCTACCCTGATCCCGGGGCCACCTGGCAGGTGCAGGTCTGTAACCGTTCCGGGCGAAGGAGCGAAATTCCGGGCGGGATCCTCGGCGCAAATACGGCATTCAATGGAATGCCCTTTGATCTGAATATCATCCTGGCGGATGGACAAGGCTTCTCCCGATGCGATGAGAATCTGCTCCTTGACTAGATCTACCCCTGTAACCATTTCAGTAACCGGATGCTCAACCTGAATCCTGGTATTCATCTCCATAAAATAGAAATTCCCATCCCCATCCACCAAAAATTCCATGGTCCCTACACTTGTATATCCAACCGCCATTACCCCGCGCATAGCCGCCTGCCCCATCTTTTCCCTGAGATCGGGCGTGACACAGGGTGACGGAGCTTCCTCCACAATTTTCTGATGCTTCCTTTGAAGGGAGCAGTCCCTCTCTCCGAGGTATGCACAATTGCCTTTCTCATCAGCAATTACTTGTATCTCCACATGGCGTGGATGCTCGATGAACTTTTCTACATAGAGGGCAGGAGTCCCAAACGCCGCCTGGGCCTCTGCCGCCGCAAACTTTACCGCCTTTTTGAGTTCGGCTTCGCTCCGCGCTATTCGCATACCTTTGCCACCGCCACCGCCTGCAGCCTTCACAATGACAGGATAACCGGATTTCGCAGCAAATCTCAAAGCATCAATCTCATTGGATATTGCCCCATCCGTCCCAGGGATGACAGGAAGGCCAGCCCGAACCATGGTGGCTTTCGCCTGAGCCTTATCACCCATGCGAGAAATGGCTTCCGGTGTTGGCCCGATGAATTTTATCCCATGAGCCTGACAAACTTCTGCAAAAAATGAACTCTCCGCGAGGAAACCATACCCCGGGTGTATGGCATCTGCCCCAGTGACCAGAGCAGCGCTTATGATGTTTTGTATATTCAGATAGCTTTTGGAGGCCGGAGCAGGACCCACACATACAGCTTCATCTGCTAATTGAACAGGCAGGGAATCCACATCGACGTCTGAATAGATGGCTACTGTCGATATTCCGAGCTCGCTGGCCGCGCGAATCACCCGCAATGCGATTTCCCCTCTATTTGCCACGAGTATCTTACGAAACACCTGCTTCACCCCGCACAACATCTCGGCCGACCGTTCTGAAAATGCGGATTGTCCCGCAAATAAAAGGATTCTCTAAATCCTTTCAAGGACGAAAAGGACTTGTCCATATTCAACAGGCTGGGAATTTTCCGCCAGGATTTCGACTACCCTGCCCTTGACTTCAGAAACGATCTCGTTCATGACCTTCATTGCTTCGATTATGCATACCGGCTGGCCGGCTTCCACCACATCGCCTATTTCTACATAAGGATCAGCGCCAGGCGATGGTGAGCGATAAAAAGTCCCTACCATGGGGGCCGTGATAGTCATAAGATCTTCCCTGGTCATCTGCCTGACGGATTTCTTGCCATCGGCAGGAACGCTCACAGAGGCCGCCGGTATCGCGTCTTCGATGACTCTCTCCGCGACATTCACCGCATGATTCACGCCGGGAGCCCGCTTTATGCGGAGTTTTATCTTACCATCCTCGATCTCAATCTCGGCAATGTCTGTATCCTTTATCGCTTCAATGAGCTCAACAATCCCTTGTCGCATCTCTTTCAAATCCATAAACGGCGATCGTCAAGGCGACGATCAACACCCCCTTTGCCACAGCTGGCTTTCTTAGTATTCACCGTAAAATGATTATTTCCTTCTTCCATTATCTGATGCCAGCCGGGGAAAGAGAAACCAGTCGATGCTGCGGCTATAGCTGCGGGTCTTGCTGACCATGATCTATAACCATGATCCATATCATCATGATTTATGCTCAATTATTGAGATTCTGTCCAGCGGAATTCCAGCGACACGCGATACTATATCGCCTATCTGGCTAGCAACCGCTGCCGTCAATCCACTGGTGGCCACGATTACATCGCAGGAGTTATCATTTATATAGACTAATGCATCTTTAAACCCCTTCGCACGGAGCAAGGACTCTACTCTGGCTTCCTTTTCCATCCTACTCGTAAGGGACGCGAGATCCTGTTCTGCTCTGGTCCTTGACTCCTGCGTGGACTCCTGACTGTGCGAGATCTCTTCAAGCAGTTCTATCCGCCTGGACCTCACTCTATCGCGCTCGAGACGGGCTTCGGCAAAGAAATCTTGCTCAATCCCCCCGGAGAGCGCTTCTTGTGCAGGCAGCGATGCAGGCTCGCTCTCTTCCTGTGGAGAAGGCGTTCTGGAAAGATACATCCTTGCGGCGACAACCACGGCTAAGAAGATCAAGCAAGTCCATATAAGGATCTTCTGCGAAAGGTTCATGCGATCCATACCTACTTCCCCCTCGGAAAGACGATTACTTTATGCTCAGGGATCCCCAGCGCCGTTGAAGTGGCTTGAGTAAGGGCGAATTTCACCCTGGAAATAGTGGCGCCTTCTGCCACCACTAATACACCCCGAATCCGTGGGGTAATGCTCTTTTTGACCACCGGTTGGTCGGGATTGCTTGACTGTCCTCGCGAAAGCACTAGCTCGCGGGATACCCTGGTTTCAGTATTTGTCCGCGCAATGCCCTTTTCATCTCTGTCCTCTGTCATCCTCCTTTCTTCCTCGGTATTATCCGCAAAGACTTTTTCCCCATCATCCTCGAGAAGAATGAATACATCAACCTTTCCCGCCCCTGCCATCCTGGACAGCATGGAGGACAATTTGGCCTCGAGATCTCCCGTGGAGCGGGTGAGATTCCCTGAAATGACAGGCGTCTCCTCGCTGGCCTTGTCTATAGCCGCCACCCCTCCCGTCGGATGGATACGGGAATCCCGGCTCCTATTTTGCGGACCTCCTGCGATCAAAAGATAAAGCCCGAGGAGCCCGAGCAGGGCGAGCCAGGAGAATTTCTTCAGATCGGCCTCGTTCAACGATCCCAGCTGTCCCCCCTTTAGCCTTTCAATGAGCTTCTGAGTCAACGTTGGTCTTTTGCTCTCCATACCTTATGCCTCCCGATGGAGAAAATCTAGCAGCGACCTTGACTAGGCTAGGATCGATAGAATAGAAATCTGAGATGGCCATTGCTACATTGGATATGGTTTGCGCTCCTCTGTCATTGCCTTCGCCGTCGAAGGGCGAAAAAAGAATCACTTTAATGCCATGTATTTCGCCCCGTGGTGAGACTTCAACCGAGACCCGGGCATCTCGGGGCCTTGATGCTAGAAGGGCTATTGCCCTCGCCTGACGCTCAACTTGCTCTTTGAATCCTGAGCGAATACGTTCCGTGCCAGCCTGGGCGACCTTTGCACCGCGCTCGACATAGGATTGTACATCGCCCAGATGCTGAAAGGTGGAGGCTGCTCGGCCTTCGATAAAATCTGTCGAAAGGAAATCCGATCGAGAAAGATCAGCCGCGGATCGGAAAATGGCGGCTTGAATGTCAGGTATCGGGCTTAGAATGGCGCCCATGATGGAAATTCCGACGACGACACGGACTACACGCCTCAGGCCCCCGTATGGAAGCATCGTTTCAATGAATCCGAGGCAGACGACAAGTATTATGATATCTTTCACCCATTCTTTGATAGCATCTGCCATATGAACACACCCAGCCTTCTCGCCGTGCTCATGGTCATGAGCGCGAATATGCTGTAACAGATGCAAAACCTGAAAGCATCCCGATAATGACGAAGAACATCAATGCAACCAGTCCCACGACTACCGCTACCATGGTAAGGCTATTGCCCAGTGCCCCCAGGGATTTGGCAATACGCTCATCTCCAAGGGGTTCCACCAACGCGGCCGCCAACCTGTACATCACTACTACAGCAAGGATCTTGACGATGGGTTCGAAACAAATGACAAATACACTGAGCAGCCCAATGACCTTGAGACTATTTTGAATCAAAAGGGAACAACTGGCAGCCACACTGACTGCATCAGAGAATAGCTTGCCGATGACCGGAATGAAAGTGCTTGCCAGAAATTTAGCAGATCGAACTGCGACTCCATCTACCGCCGAGGCCCCAGCCTCCTGGACCGTGGCTATGCCAAGAAAGATGGCAAAAGATAATCCCAAAACCATCGCCGCAGCTGCACGGAATAAACCGGCCAGCTGGCTTACATGCACACGGTCTGATGTCATTCCTAGCACCTCGAAGAGGCCCGAAGTGAAAATGGCAGGAAAGGCAAATCTGCTTACAATATTGGCAACCATATTTGTCGAAGCCAGAAGAAGTGGGCTCAAAACGCCCACCTGGGCAATGCCTCCAACGGCTGCCAGCAGGGAAAACATTGAAGGAAGAAGCACGTACATAAGAGATGTCATGCTAAAGATGGCGCCTCTCGCTATGCTGATAGTTATTCGAAAGCTATTCAAGCCTATCAGAGCCAGTACCAGGAACGAAACCCATCGCGCGACATTGGTGACACCCTCGGAGCCAATCCCGGCCACAAGCGCCGTAAGAAAGTTGCATAGGACTGCAAGGCAGACTAGTTGGCCAAGAAGGTGCATGTTCGCCCTCAACTCACGAAAGATAATAGCAATTATGCCTGTCCCCACGTTTGAAGGTCTCATCCTGGGAGCGAGACCCGGACGCCTTAAGATCTCAACCAGGCTTACCTCGGGAAGATATTGTTTGACGCTCTGGTCAACCTCTCTCAAAAAGCCTTCCAGTTCTGATGTGTCAAGAGCCTTGAGCTGCTCCTCGAGGATATCCTGGACCGCGGATTGAGGCGTTTCCTGAGCGTATGTCGCCCCAGCCATAGCCGGGCTGATGAACAAAATGATCAATGAGACCATGATACTGCGCCTGCAGCGCATGAAGAACCTGGCACTGAAGGTTGCAATAAAAGCGCAGCGGAGCAAAACTGCAATAAAAGCGCAGCGGAGCTCTGTATTTGGGCTTCTGTTTATTTGTATCATAGCCCCTGCACTTTCACTTAGACTCATATAAGCCGCCTCAGTCTAGGAATTTCACCACAGTATCGAGAATTGCCGCCATAACTGGCAAGGCCACTAGCATAATTGCCACTTTACCAGCGAACTCTATCTTCGCGGCGATAGCATGTTCGCCGGCATCCCTCGAGATCTCCGCGCCAAATCCCGCAACATAGGCGATCCCAACAGCCTTCAACACGCTTGCGAGATAAACGTTGCCCATCCTGGTCCCGCTGACAAAATCGCTTACAACGGAGATCAAATGTGTGATATACGGGATCATATACATGAATATTGAGATGCCAACCATGACACTGAGGGCCATGGCAATCTCCGGTCTTTGAAGCCGAATGAGGACGATGAGCACCGCTGCCACGAGACATACGCCTATTACTCTGATGACATCCATGTGCCCACCCCCGGCTACCATAACCTGAACACTGCAGTTACGGTGTCAAAGAGTTCGCCGATCTTCTGAATTATCATGAGCAGAACGACCACGGTGCCGGCAAGAGTAGCGATAAAAGCATAGTCCTTCTTGCCGACTTGTTCTAAAATCATGTTTATCACGGCCACAAGTATGCCGATACCCGTTATCTTGAAAATCAAATCGATTCCCGGCATCGCAGCACCCCCAGATCATGCCTGGTTTTGACAGAATACGCCTGGCCCAGGCCGAGCTCATCCAGATCCAGCAGTACATATCCGGATTCGACAGTATATGTGCGATCTTGGCATTGCATGTTTGATCCTGGCAACGCACGTCCAGTGTCAGAAGCGCATGTCCCGCCTTAGTAAAAGAGGAGCACGACTATTAATCCTGCACAAATCCCGAAGTATTGATAGAGCCGGGAATTCTTATCCAGGTCCTCCACAGCGAATTCTTCACGTTCCTCCAGCAAGTTTTGTATATACCTGAAATGCTTTTCCTGATCTTCGCGGGATACTGAGCTGAATAGATCTCCTAATTCCTCCAGGATTTCTAAATCCTCTTTTTTCAAGCGCATATTAACCGATTGACCTCTCAATGCCAAATGCCAGGCCTCTTCCGGGGCAAGTCCGGACATCGAGGCGAGATGATCAGCCGTTCTTTTGAAGATAATCCCGGTGCCGGGGGGAAGCAGTGTAGAGACTCGTTCTAAAGCAGATGGCAAGAGAGAGGCAGAATATAACATCTCTGTCTCCAAGAGCTTCAGGCCTCGCCGGATTTCTCTGAGCTGCGAGACTCTCAACATTAAGGTTCTAGATAGCATAAAACCGGTCAGACTGGAGGCCATTATTGTAAGCAGAGCCCCGATGAATCTTGCCATTTTCCTCCCTCCCTGTCCTATTCCCCTTTCGCTGACCATCTGTCACCGTGCTATGCCCCATTTTCCTGAAACCTGAACCTCCCCTCCGACTCCTCGGTCCGTCATAGCTCTTTCTATTTCCCCGTCAAGATCGCTGAGACACCGCCCGGAATTGTCATATATACCTGATATCGTGCCCGGAGACGGTACCCTGCTTAAGAGCACTATGCGTGGAAATGCCCCTTCTTCCAGTAACTCCATAAAGCCCCGGCGGATGCACAGTTCCTTTAAGCTCCCCGCATGAGCTGTGGCAAGTACGCTGACACCGGCATTCAATGCCTCCCTCAAAGCCTCCAAATCCTCCCGGCCACCAATCTCGTCCGTGGCAATGACAGAAGGGGAAAGGGTCCTGAGGGCCATTATCAAACCTCGGGCCTTGGGGCACCTATCCAACACTACTGTGGTAGGACCTACGTCTAGTTGTGGTTCCCCCTCATGGCATGCAGCAATCTCATTTCTTTCATCTATGACAGCTATATTCGAACCAGGAAATCCTAAACGTGAAATGCCGTAGCTTGCCTGCCTGATCATATCTCGCAATATCGTAGTCTTGCCAGCCCCTGGAGGAGAGATGATAAGCGTTGATAGCAGTGATAGACCATCCTGCGAAATGCAATAGGGCATGATGGCATCCGCGCATCCTTTTATCTCCCTTGAAACACGGAAAATGAAGCCGGTCACCTCTCTGAGGGTGAATCCACCATCACGCCCTAACGCCATTTTTCCGGCAAGTCCGACTCGGTGCCCTCCTTTGAGAGTGATGAATCCATTTCTGAGTTCCTCTTCCAATGCATAGGTTGATCCGAAGGTCACAATTTGAAAAGTCTTTCTGGCAGTATCATGATCAAAAACAAATGCCTCATCAGGCCGCTGCACGATGCTGCCATGTTTCCCAAGAAACCATCGGCCCTGCGGAGTTACTAGGGTCACAGGCCTACCTGCTAGCGCCCTGATATCCAATATTTGACCCAGGGTTGCATCGGGCAGCGATAGAAGCTTCTCCCGGACTGGTGAAGCAATATATGGCGCAATCTCCTTTCTTATGCGGATCGAGGCTGCGATCTCGACCTTCACTATCTCCCACCCCTGCCAGGGCATGCATCTCCTATTGTTTCCTTGCAGATCACAATAGACCCTTCTTAAGGCATATTTAAGATGCTCCTTCTCCATTCCTCTTAATTTGGACAAATGAGTTGCGCAAAATATCGACGCTCTTCTCGGTGTCGCGGCGAGGTCTTCGACAGGTCGGGCCGGTTTTGATAGATCTTCGGTCGATTTCACCACCACCAGTGTGACGAAGATTTGGGCAGGTCTCGCTGAAAAGTGACGATATTTTCGCCAGTGTAGGCGAAAAGGTGGAAATATATCAGCCACCCTGAACCGAAAGGTGACGATCATCCAGCCAGCCTTCGCTCGATGCTCACGCGATCTTCGCCATCTCAGAGAAATGGCCCTAATCCTTAGCATATATAGAAGATATTTGAAGCGGTGACTAGCATATCTCAGGTTCTACCAGATAAATGGCTACTATGGATTTCAGGGTGGATCTATCCTTGATTTATGGGATTTGATTCCATGGACACCATTAGATAGTATGGCTATGAGAAGGCATCAAGCAGAAGTACATATGCCCATGATAATGAATATCCTTCCACATCGTTACCCTGGAGCTTGAGATAGGTGGTCCCTTGTGACATCCGCCCATGCATTTCAGGTGCATCGCCCTTGGAGGTGGAGGATAGTTTGGACAACAGCGCGATAGATCGTAGCGTAAAGGTACTGGCAAGGCGTTATCCAAGAGATTTTGCAGGACTTTTGCTAGGGAGTAGCGAAGGAATTGACGCAGAGATCATTGAGAACCCGGAGGTAAACATACCCCAAAGGAGGGGAGACTTTATCTGGGTAGTCAAGCGGGGGAAGGAAAGGGCCATATTACATGCAGAGTTCCAGCTTAGACATAATAAAGCCATACCAAAGAGGCTATTTGCGTATAATGCATTTTACTCAGTGACCTATGATCTTCCTGTGATTTAGCAGTATTATATCTTGAGAAGAAAGACTATGAAAGGCTTCCCACGGAGTACATGGCGAGATTTGGCGGGAGAGGATATAATGCATTCAGTTACCGGGTCATCAAACTATGGGATCATGTGGAGGATATAGTGAGAGGGGATCTGAGGGCGCTTGCGCCGCTTCTTATCTTGGCATCGGAAGAGAGGAGCATTGAGGTTGTTGAATAGCCAAGGAGCTCATTAGTCAGGAGAAAGATATAAAGAGACGTGCGGATGCATTGTCAGTGACTATGATGGTGGCAGAGAGGTATCTTGATAGAGACGTATTGCTGAGACTCTTCAGGGGGGATTTAGCCATGCTAGTGAAGGAATCAAGCTTTGTGCAGGATTGGATTAATGAGGGGAGACGGAGAGGTCTGGCTGAGGGAATAAGGAAAGGCGTTGAACAAGGGATTGAAAAGGGAATTGAGAAGGGGATTGAGAAGGGTGAAATCCTGGCTTTGCAAAATGCCATATTAGATGTACTTGAGGAGCGGTTTGGGATGGTGGATGAAGGTTTAGGGAGACAATTGCGAGCTGTTGATGACTTAAAACTTTTGAAATCTCTGCACAGGATGAGCATCAAGGCCTTGAGCGTAGACGACTTTCGGGCGGAGATAGCAAAGACCCTGCCCATTCAATGACCACCTGGCCCATTCGACATGGAGGAGCGTAAGAGACTCTCAAAGCCGGGCAACCAGCAGCGCAATATTTGGGCACTCCGCCAATTGAAGGCCCCTTTCAGCATTGATCAGGGAAGACTAGTATGGAGGGGTTGGGATACTCCTCCCGGCGGCATTGGTCCGAGGCCTTATAGCCTGAGGGCCGAGGACCACTGAGCAGCCCCGCAGCAGGGCTGCGTCCGACGGGAGGAGTATCCATCCCCTCCGCCACCTCGGATCACAGAGCGACCTGCAGCAAGGTCGCGTCCGATGGGACAATACCACCATCACCTAGCCACGCCGCGTCCATCAGGGAAACATCGCTGACCCGAAGCTGCTGGCTAACACCATAAAAGAGGGACAGGCATCGCTAGAGTCTCTCGAGATACTGGTCCGTCCTGGTATCCACCCGGATCAAGTCCCCGGTATTAATGAAAAGTGGCACCTGCACAACCGCTCCTGTTTCGAGACGTGCTGGCTTTGAGCCTCCCTGCGCAGTATCTCCCCTTACGCCTGGATCAGTTTCTACTACTTTGAGATCGACGAAATTCGGAAGCTCAACCCCTATAGGAGCGCCTTCATACATGAGAATGCCGAGTACCATGTTTTCCTTGAGATACTTAACAGCATCGCCCAGCTTTTCTTTGTTCAGCGTCATCTGTTCGTATGTCGCTGTATCCATAAAATAGTAATCATCATCTGAACTGTACAGATATTGCATCTCCCTGTAATCTATATGGGCCCTCGGAAGCTTCTCCCCCGCCCTGAAGGTTCTCTCGATCACATGCCCGGTTTTTACATTCTTGAGTCTGGACCTCACAAAAGCTGATCCTTTTCCTGGCTTGACATGCTGGAAATCAACTACCTGATAGACTTCACCTTCCACTTCTATGGTGACACCCGTCTTGAAGTCATTTGTGCTTATCATATATTACCACCTCGCAGCTGAATCAGTCGCTATAAATCCCTGATGCGTCACCAGGCACATCGCCGTCGGACGCGAAGTCCGACCAACATTGACACCAGACGCGGGGCTTAGCCAATTTCTATGAGATCCTTCGTTGAATGTGTAAGGATTTCAGGGCCATCTCCATGGACGACTACAAGATCCTCTATTCGTACCCCTACCCAATCTGGAATATAGATCCCGGGTTCCACGGTGACTACTGTCCCTTCAGGCAAGGCGACAGGATATGACTCAGATAACCGCGGAAGCTCATGTACGGCCAACCCGACTCCATGACCGAGAGCATGACCGAAATAATCACCATATCCAGCTTCAATGATGACCTTTCGTGAAGCCTGATCGGCCTCCTGTCCTGTAAGACCTGCCTTCAAGGCATCAAGCCCGGCCTGCTGCGCCTTACGCACAATATCGTATATTTCCTTCGCCCTGGCGTCAATCTTGCCAATACCCACTGTCCTGGTCATATCAGCGCAATATCCGTCCATCATAGCGCCAAAATCCATTACCACCAAATCGCCGGGAACCAATTTCTTGGTGGATGGTTTGCCATGGGGCAGCGCGCCTCTATGCCCGGAAGCCACTATCACGTCGAACCCCATCTTGTCGGCACCATTCTTGCGCATGAACCATTCTAGCTCCAGCGCAACATCGATTTCGGACATACCCGGCCTCATAAAGCCAAGGATATGTGAAAATGCCTCGTCTCCGAGCCTAGCCGCCCTAGATATTCTCTCGATCTCGGATTGATCTTTCACAATGCGAAGGGATTCAACAAGCCCCTCTCTGGGCAAAAGCTGTATCTCGGCGCCTAATTCGGATGCCAGCTTCTCGTGAAGGTTCCATGTGAGATAATCCGACTCAAACCCAACAGTCTTCGCGCCAAGGCCCTTCACCACCCCGGCAATAGCGGGCGCTATCTCCTTTTCGTGTTTTTCGACTCGAAACCCTGGGCGCAACTCCTCTTTTGCCTGAGTCATATATCTAAAATCAGTCACCAGAGCGGCATCCTCATGGCCAATGACCAATATGCCCGACGAGCCAGTGAAACCGCTCAGATAACGTCGGTTCTCCGGCTTCAAGACAATATAAGCGTCAAGGCTTTGTTCCTTTAGCAGGGCACGAAATCTCTTCAAGCGACTGTCCATTGAAAACTAACCTTCTTTCTCAGGAAGGAGCTTTGCAATTTCAGCTATGATCTGCCGGGCGATATATATCTTCGGCATTCTGCCGCTGGAAATTGTGCTTCCGTCACGGAAAATCATAATTACTTCGTTGAAATCAGACTCAAAACCCGAATCTCGCCGACTGACATCATTTGCCACTATGATGTCAAGGTTCTTCTCCCTCAGTTTTCTCATGGCATATTCCACGACATTTTCAGTTTCTGCGGCAAAGCCCACCAGCAATTGATTCTTTTTCCTAGCCCCAAGATCTCGAAGGATGTCAACGGTGGGGGAAAGCCTTATGGTGAGCTCTCCTCCGGTCTTCTTGATTTTACTGGCAGCATAATCTGCCGGAGTGTAGTCTGCAACCGCCGCTGCCATTACCACACAATCACTCTGCCCAAAGTATTCCAAGACTGCTCTATGCATTTCCTCGGCGCGCTCCACCTTTACGACCTGACATCCAGGAGGATCAGGAAGCGCGACAGGACCCGTCACCAAGATCACACGTGCTCCAGCCTCAGAAGATGCGTTCGCCAGGGCATATCCCATCTTTCCGGAAGAACGATTGCTTATGTATCTCACAGGATCTATGGGTTCTCTTGTTGGCCCGGCCGTCACAAGGATGGTCCGTCCAGAGAGAATCCCATCTTTCCGGTCGCCCATGCTGAGAACTTTCTCGACCTCTTGTAATATTCTGTCGGGATCGGGCATACGCCCGATCCCGACATCCCCGCAAGCAAGATGGCCTGTATCTGGCGTCATGAAGAAATACCCCAAGGCCTCCAGCTTAGCCTTGTTAGCCTGGAAAATGGGGTTGAGATACATGGCCTCATTCATGGCGGGAACGATCAGCACAGGGGCACGGGTAGCCATTACCGTAGTCGTCAGCAGGTCATCCGCAATGCCCGATGCCAGTTTGCCCACCAGATTAGCTGTGGCCGGCGCTATCAGGACTAGAGAGGCAGCCTTAGCTAGGGAGACATGCCTCACATCCCATTCATCCGGCTCCACAAACATATCATACGCCACAGGATTCCCAGACAAGGTGCGGAAAGTGAGCGGAGCCACGAATCTAGTGGCAGCCTCCGTCATCACCACGCGGACACTTGCACCAGATCTGCGAAGGTGGCTCACTATTTCACAGGTTTTATATGCTGCTATACCCCCTGTAACCCCTACCAGGATGGTCTTGCCTTCTAGATTCATGGCAATAGGCCTCCCTACACAACAAAACCGCAAAATAAATGGCCCTGACCTATAAAAGGCGCCTTCCAGGCGCCGCCATAGCCTTTACTTAATAGATGGCTTTGGTTTTTCGATCCTCACTTTACCATCATATATTTCATTGATAGCCCGGACCACAGGCTTGTCCATGACTTCGTCGAATGGCCTGGTTGGGCTGCTCATCAATTGCCGGGCACGCTTTGCCGCCGCGACCACCAGGGCATAACGGCTTCCTACCCTGTCAATGAGTTCGTCAAGCGTAGGACCCTGCATATCACCTGAAACCTCCATTTGGACGTGCTTACCTTCTGAGATCATCAATAAATTCCCTGCATTCACACCTCTTTACCCTGCACCTCTCTGCATAGATGATATTCATCAAGGCGGATACTGCCTTTTCCTTATCATCATTAACAATAACATAATCATAATCAAAAACCGCCTCGAGCTCCTCCCTGGCACAAGAAAGCCGGTGCCTTACGACCTCCTCAGTGTCAGAACCCCGCAAGATAAGCCTCTTTTCCAGCTCAGAGAGACTGGGAGGCAAAAGAAAGACGAAAACCGCGTCTTCCCATGTCTTCTTTATCTTCATCGCTCCCTGGATGTCTATGTCTAGTATGACATCCTGACCTGACGCCGTCATCTTTTCTATGTACTTCCTCGGGGTTCCATATCGATGCCCATATACGGTAGCCCATTCAAGAAAGTCCCCCGATTTGACCCTCTGCTCGAACTCCTTCTCAGATAAAAAAAAGTAGTTCACACCATCAACCTCACCAGGACGGGGCGGCCGAGTGGAGGCAGAAATTGAATACCTCAAATCTGGCACTCTGCCGAGAACCTCACCTACGATCGTATTCTTGCCTGCCCCTGAGGGACCCGACAGCACTATCAAGAAACCGCGGCTCCGTCTGAGAACCAGTGGATTTGCCGGGGCTGGATCCGATCCCTGCCCAATATGAAAATCGCCGCTCATTCTACCCCGAATCTCCATCCTTTGAAGGAAGTCGGTGTGCCACTGTCTCCGGTTGGACAGCTGAGAGGATCACATGATTGGAATCAGTCAAAACCACGGCTCTGGTTCGCCGGCCATAAGTCGCGTCAATCAACATCCCGCGGTCACGCGCCTCCTGAATTATGCGCTTTATGGGGGCTGATTCTGGACTTACGATAGCTATAATTCTATTGGCTGCAACAATGTTGCCGAAACCTATATTGACGAGTCTAATCTCCATTCCCGTCACCTCTCGATCTACTTTGCCAGTCTTTTCAGGAGGGCTTCTCTTTGCCTGACCCCAAGGCCCTGGATTCGACGGGATTCATGAATTCCGACCTCAGCCATTATCCTACGGGTCTTCACCCTTCCAATCCCGGGCAGTGATTCGAGCAGGTATGTAACTCGCATACCTGAGATAACATCATCATAGGGAGCACTGAGTATGGCCTGTAGAGAAAGCTCGCCATCTTTGAGACATTCTCGGATCCTGGCTCTTCTGGATCTCATCTCCTGAGCCTTTTTGAGACCCAATAGCTTTTGCTCAGAAGTCAAAACCGGCAGCGGCACCATCAATCACCCCCTTATTCGATATTCTGTACCTGCTCCCGCATCTTCTCAAGCTCAGCCTTCACCTCGACTACTAGCTGGGCAATGGGCGCATCCAGGGACTTTGCCGCGATGGTATTGACCTCACGGTTGAGCTCCTGGAGCAGGAAGTCCATTTTCCTGCCGACAGGCTCCTTTAGATCCAAGACCTTCTTCAGTTCAAACAGATGGCTCCCCGAACGAACTAGTTCTTCCGTAATATTGCTCCTCTCCGCGAAAAGAGCGACCTCCATCGCCATCCTAGCCTCATCTAATGGCGTATCTCTGACAAGCTCAGCCATTCGCTGCTGTATTCTGACACGATAGGCCCCGATGACCTCAGGCGCGCGTTCCGCGATTCTCTTTATAACTTGCTCGATCCTATCTATTCTATGTATGATATCTTCCTGCAGTCGCTTGCCCTCCGACATTCTCATTTCTATCATAATCTCTATAGCCTGCGCAAGACATTCCTTCACAGCGGGCCAGAGGATTTCCGTATCTATGGTTTCCGGTTCAATTGATACAATGCCCGGAATCGACATCAGGGCATCGACGGCGAGGTCAGCATCATCACGCCCGAGGAAAGCGGAAAGGTCTCTGAAGGCGTCAAGGTATGCTCGGGCCAACGCCTTGTTGACCCTGACAATTGCTGGGGCGCCAGCCGCATCCGAGATGGATATGAAGACTTCCACATGCCCGCGGGAAACCCGACGGGCTACTTCGGACCTGATCTTTTCTTCAAGAGGGGCAAGTTCATGGGGAGCCTTTATACATATGTCTAGATAACGGTGATTCACCGATCGCACTTCCACTGCGATAGTCCGATCTTTGAGCGATAGATGAGCTGAACCGTAACCCGTCATACTAGAAAGCATGCCATATCTTCACTCCCTGGCCACTATTCTACTACAATGAGTTCCGATGATACAAGTAGCTTAGAGAATCGGATACCCTGAAACTTCCGAAAACCCTACCCTGGATCTCTCCGCGGCCGAAGCTGTGAACGCGCGACTACGCGCGATTGGTAGAAACTAGACCCTGACCATGGAAAAACGTCGGACAACTGCTCGTTTTATTTGCTGCGCTACAAGAGTGAGAGCGCCAGACCAACCCGAGAAGATGAAAATTATGATCCAATCCAATATCTCAAGGGGACAGGTGTAGAAAAGCTTTTGCAGATAAGGGATATACATGACAACCAGCTGCATCGAAACTGATATCATGACAGCACCGATAAGATAAGGATTGGATGTCAAGGATAGATCTCTAGGGACGTAGGCATCTGATCGGCAGTAGAAAACATAAAGCAGCTGTGAGAAGACCAAAGTAGCAAAGGTGGCAGTCCTGGCCCTCGTCAAATCGCCACCGGTCACAAAGAGTTCCAAGATGAACACCGCGATTGCGGATAGCCCTATAAAAGCACCTTGGGTCAAGATCTTGAGGCCAAGTCCCCTGGCGAAGATGCCCTCTTCGGGATCCCTGGGCGGTCTCAGCATAGTGGTTTTATCCTTGGGTTCAAGCCCCAAAGCAATAGCAGGCAGACCATCTGTTACCAGGTTCATCCATAGGATCTGCGCGGGCACGAGAGGAATGGGAAGACCAAGAATTCCGCCAAGTATCATGGCAAGGAGCTCTCCTGTGTTGCATCCAAGCAAGTACCTTATGAACTTGCGTATGTTATCATATATGGCCCTACCCTCTTCAATGGCCGCTACAATGGTCGCATAATTATCATCGGCTAATACCATGCTGGCCGCTTCCCTCGTGACATCAGTGCCGGAGAGCCCCATAGCTATTCCGATATCTGCCTCCCGTACAGCAGGCGCATCGTTGACGCCATCACCGGTTACGGCTACGATATGCCCTTTTCTTTTGAGGCTCTTCACGATGCGAAGTTTATGGTGGGGTGAAACACGTGCAAAAACTGAGATCGACTCGACTCCCGTATCCAACGCTCTGTCAGACATTGCATCAAGAACTTCACCGGTTACGACTCTTTGCCCCGAGCTCAAGATCCCCAAAGATTGGGCGACGTTCCTGGCGGTGCCCTCATGATCCCCAGTTATAATTACTGTGCTGATCCCTGCGAGGCTGGCAAGGGTGATAGAGCGTTTCACCTCATCCCTAGGAGGATCCTCCATTCCCATGACGCCGGTAAAGATCAGATCTGTTTCTATAAGAGATTCGTCCTCAAAGGAGGCGATCTCACCCTTCAATTCGCGATAGGCAAATCCCAAGACCCGAAGCCCTTTTCTAGCCAATCTATCACATGCATCAGCGATCTCTCGCTTCCTATCGTTCGTGAGAGGGAATACCTTTGGAAGGCTGCCTGGCCTACTTACAAGAACCGAACCGGATAACCTCAACAGGACATCCGGTGCACCTTTCACGAAGGCGATCGGCCCGGATTTCCCTTTCACAATGACGGTCATGCGTTTCCTTTCCGACTCAAAAGGTATCTCATGGAGCCAGGGCTGGGAGAGAGAAAGCTCCTCCTGCCAAAGTCCAGCTTTGGCCCCGGCTACCACCAAAGCCCCTTCTGTCGGATCTCCTATGATACTCCAGGTTCCTTTCCCATGGCTTCGAGTACGGATTCGTATATTATCTCGCATGGCCCCCTTTCGCCCAGATCCTCTCCAAGACGGACCAATAACTATGCCATCCCTTGCCAGCTTTGCATTGTTGCATCTCACTCCGATCTCCAGGAGCAGTCTCAGATGTGAATCATCAATGGGATCGATGACCCTACCCCCTTCCCAGAATTCCCCCTTTGGATCATAGCCTGTTCCTGTAACTTGAATCTCCCTGCCGGGGAGGTAGATTTCCGTCACAGTCATTTCATTCTTTGTCAGAGTCCCAGTTTTATCCGAACAGATCACCGTCGTGCAACCTAATGTCTCGACGCTCGCTAGTTTTCTCATTATCGCCTTACGTCTGGCCATCCTTTCAACTCCAAGGGCGAGACAGATGGTAACTATGGCAGGCAACCCTTCGGGAATCGCCGCGACCGCCAGTGTGACTCCGGCGAGGAGCATAGGCAGGAGGCTCTCGCCCCGGAGAACGCCCAGAAGCACAATGACAGCGCACAATGCCAGGCAGATGAAGACCAGATGTTTACCAAGCTCACTTAATCGACGCTGGAGCGGGGTCTCCTCACTTCTGATCGACTGAATGAGCCCGGCTATCTTCCCCATCTCCGTAGCCATTCCAGTTGCAACGACTATCCCCTGCCCTCTTCCCCTGGTGACACGGGTACCCATATATACCATGTTTCTACGATCCCCCAGCTGGGAAGATGGTGGCAACATGTCAAGGGCCCGCTTCTTTACGGGGATGGACTCTCCCGTGAGAGTGGATTCCTCCACCTCAAGACTTACTGCTTCTATGATTCGCGCATCAGCCGCGATTCTGTCACCGGCTTCGAAAACTAATATGTCCCCCACCGCGACCTCTCTTGCGGGAACTTGTTGAATACGACCATCGCGTTTTACATGACATGTGGGCGCGGCAAGCTCCTTGAGGGCCTGCATGGTCCTTTCAGCCTTCCGCTCCTGTATGAAACCCAGGATACCATTCAGGAGAACTATGGCGATGATAGTCATGGCATCAGTCAGCTCCCCAAGGTATCCCGAGATCAGCGCACTCGCAATGAGGACCAGGATCATGAAATCAGTAAACTGCATGATGAATTCTTTGATTGCAGAGGTCCGCCTTACCTCTTTTAATGTATTAGGCCCATTATGCGCGATGCGCCTGTGCGCGTCTCTCGTTCCTAGGCCCTTAGAAATGCTTGTCTTTGTGATCTTTTCTATATCAGCGATTCTCATCGAATGCCATGGCTTCTGGGACTGAGCCAAGAGATCACCCCCGCAGAGGTTTTGTCCTGTATGAATCCTATGCCAGCGCAACTTGTGGTATACTTTCCATGAGGTGATTTCCGTGTCTTTTGACGGGGTCATGATGAGAGCAATAAGAAATGAACTAGGCAATTTTATCGTTGGATCTCGCGTAGATCGGGTGGACCAACCTTCGAAATATGAGGTAATGCTCACCCTTCGAAGTCCCCGTGAGAAGCGTTTGCTTTTCATCTCTTCGATAGACGGTCTTGCGAGAATTCATCTTTCTCAGATACCAAAAGAAAGGCCAGCAGAACCTCCGGCATTTTGTATGTTGCTGAGAAAGCATCTAGAGGGCGGCGAAATAATGGATGTAAGTCAGGAAGACACGGATAGGATACTCAGGATCACCATCTCTTCACCCCTGGAAGAGGAACGCAAGCCCACCGTCATTGTGGCGGAGCTCACCGGGAAACACAGCAACATAATTCTCCTCGACAGGAATTCTAGCACGATCCTGGGCGCCATAAAGCCCACCCCGCCACAGGTGGAGACCAGGCGCTTGATACTGCCGGGGGAGCCATACACCTCGCTGCCTGTAGCCAGCAAATTGGATCCCACAACAGCAGACGAAAATGATTTTTGGGACGCGCTGGAGGAAGGCCGGGAGACGGGAATTCGTTCCCCGAAGGAGTTTCTCCTCAGGACATACCAGGGTTTTGGTCCGACGATATGCAGGGAGATCTGCCATAGAGCCTCTATCTCTGCCGACGCCAGATTATCCGGCCTTTGCCGGGAAGATGGCGTAAGGTTGTTTCTTGCCCTGGCCGAGATCATATCCATAGTCAAAGATGCGAATTTCATCCCTACGCTATACACGAATGATGAGACAGGAGAAATCATTGATTTCTCCTGGACAGAATTGAGAATGTTCAGGTCAATGGAGACTATTTCTCGCAAGGACTTCCCAAGCTTTGGAGAACTCCTCGACTATGTCTTTGGGCGGCTGGACGAGGAAAAGGAAATCGAAAACCTGCGGGCGACCCTGGCGAGGGTTGTGCGGGAAAACCTGGCGAGAGTGGAGAAAAAGATCGAGGCACGAGAGGAATCATTGAGGAAATCGGAGAAGGCTGAAGATTATAGGATCGCTGGCGAACTCATTCTTGCTAATCTTCACGCCATACCCGCCGGGGCAGAGGAAGTTACTCTCCCGAACTACTATGACCCACAGGGCGCTCCTGTGACTATAAAACTCGACCCTCGTGTAGCCCCGGCCCGATGTGCCCAGAGCTATTTCAACCAGTATCGGAAAGCCAAGAACGGCATGGAAGTGACTTCTAAACTTCTCGATGAGGCAAAGGAGGAAAGAGACTATTTGGAACAGGTCTCCCTCACCATATCTGAGGCCGATTCCCGAGAAGTGCTGGAGGAGATCAAACAGGAGCTCATTGATTCTGAGTATATACGTCCCAGGCGCCATAGCGGCCATTCAAAAAGTGATAGAATGCGGGCTCCCAGGAATAAGGGGGAAATGGCCGATCCGCTGGAATTTCAGGCGCCAGACGGTACAAGGATACTTGTTGGCCGTAATAATGTCCAGAATGATCGTCTCACCATGAAAATCGCAAGACCAGATGATATCTGGCTCCATGCCCATCAGATACCAGGGGCGCACGTGATCGTCATAGCTGACGATCGAGGCGAGGTTTCAGAAGAAGCGCTCCTCATGGGCGCTCGGCTCGCCGCTAGGTTCAGCAAGGCGAAGATGTCGGAAAAAGTCCCTGTAGACTTTACAAAAAGGCGATTTGTAAAAAAACCAAAATCCGCACGGCCCGGCATGGTCATATATAGAAATGAAAACACGATCCTGGTGGAGCCTCTAGAACAATAACACCCGGAACAACCGATTGCGTCAAGGCCCTACCGCCGCGGCGGCAGCATCCAGGCAAATTCGGAAACGCTTTTGCATAGTGATGATAGAGGGTATCATGGCATGTTTTCATGGGAAGGAGCAGAGGCATACCGCCAGCCGATATGATGAGAATCAGGGCAAAAATGTCTATTCTCTCTTTCGTGGCATTGCTATTCCTACTATCCGCGGCGCCGGCCGATTCATTCGCGAATGCTGTGGAAGCCCTCAGTTACGCACATTTCAGGCCTTGTCCGTTTAGATGCGAAGTGGAAAGAACTCTTGTCCCCAAATCCCCGCCCATGTCAGGAAGTGATGTAGCTGACCTGCAGCTGAGACTCCAGCAATTGGGCATATTCAAGGGCAAAATCGATGGAATCTATGGGGCATCCACAGTATCAGCTGTCAAACTCTTTCAGAGACGAAGTGGCCTTAGGGAGAATGGAATAGTTGATAATGGTATGTGGGCGAGGCTGGCGGCCGGAGTTTTAGCCACTTCTGGCCCGCCTTCACCCAAGCCCGAGGGGAAGATAAGGCTTGTGGTAAATCTCGATAGACTGACCCTCGTGGTCTATGCAGACGACCGTCCATATAAAACTTACCCGATTGCCATTGGGCGCTGGGATACCCCCACCCAGATAGGAGAATTCGTCATAATCGACAAAGGGGTCAACCCCGGGGGGCCGTTTGGATCACGCTGGATCGGACTCAATGTGCCATGGGGAGCATATGGTATCCATGGCACAGACAGGCCGTGGACGATCGGTTATTCGGCAAGCGCGGGGTGTATACGAATGTTCAACCAGGATGTGGAGGAGCTCTTTGAATGGGTGGACATCGGCACTAGGGTGATCATTCAGGGAAGCGAAGGTGAGTATCAATTAGTGACAGAGGTAGAAAGACCTCTCAAGGAGGGAGATACCGGGAAAGATGTCCGGTTCGTCCAGTGGCGGCTTCGGGAAGCAGGCTTTGATCCAGGCCCTCTCGATGGATGGTTCGGGGACGCCATGAAACAGGCTGTGATGAACTTGCAGAAGTTTTATGGCCTCCCTATAACAGGCATCATCGGTAAGGATGAATTGTACGTTCTTTCTATCATCTAGGAGACATATTATTGGGATGAGATCGCTCCCCAACCTATCCCGTGGTGAGGAGCGCTCATTTCCATCACCGCGGACCATTGCGTCGTTCGGCACGGGAGGCAGAATAAAACCTTGAGTCTCAAGAGAATTCTCATCTTAAGGATGAAAGCGCTGATTGTCTTCGCCGCGACCTTGATGGTCGCCCTTTCAGCTCTGGCGCTTTTCTTTTGGAGATCCTATGACCTCATCCCCGAAGGCCGATTCCACCCCTGGGGCCTCTATTACCAGGCCAGAGGACTTCCTGTCCATCCCTTTGTGCCTGTGGACGAGGAACATCCTATAGCCCTAGAAGTCTGGAGCAGTGACCTTCCCATAAGACGTTCTCATGAACTCTCATATGCCGAATCCTTTCAAAAAGTGGCTACCATGTTCCAAAACAAGCATTTCAATGCCAAGATCAAATGCCAGCTCTTTCCTTTCCATGATGATATGGTCGCCCTGGTGAAGGCCAGGCTTGGGGAGAACTCCTGGCCGGATATATGTATCAGCCCATTTGACCCTGAATTGATAGATCCACAAAGGTCTGTGCCACTCACGGCGTTTTTCCCCCGATTCCCGGTTGATGAAGCGATATCATACGACCCACTGGCGCTCGGAGCGGTGACTTTCGACAGGCAAATATGGGCTTGGCCGATGTGGTTTGAAGTTCCCTGTCTCATCGGGAATGTGAAGATGTTAAGGGAGATCGGACTAGATGCCCACAGAATAGTTGAATCAGGCTGGTCCTGGGATGAATTCATAGCCATGGGAATGAAGATGCGGGGAAAGCAAGAAGAAGGTGTTGGAGTAAAGCCACCTCGAATTGTATCCCTGGCCCTCAACAGCCGGGACCCGGACTACGCAAAATGCCTCCTTGCAACGAGATTCCCCGCTGGGCTGGTCATGCCTGACGGCAAGCCTGGGTGGACGATGCAAGGGCTGGAGGAATTGGCGAATTTCCTTGCCTCCTTGCGAGACCAGGGGCGTATATTCGTGCCGCAAGGAAACGCGCCCGACGGGATCATTAGCCTTTTCTGGGAGGGACGCGCCATCACCATTGGGCCTGCATGGTCGGGCTTGATGAGACACGTGAAGGCCAGGTACAAGCAGAAGAAATCAGAAAGCATACAAACGATATTCCTGCCAATTCCGCACTATCCGGGCATCCCATACCAACTCCCCCTGAGGGTCACGGCCGCCATGGTGTATATGAAGAGAACAAGCGACTGGAAGGAAAGGGCCAGACTCGCTGTGGAATTTATTCAAGAACTCTCAAGAAACGAGACCATTTGGGTTGCGGCAAAATTAAATACAGTGCCCGTCAAGTTCTCAGATAGGCCGGGCTGGCAGGAAGCCATCTCCCTATCATACGAAGAAAATGCGCTCCTCGCCGCCAGCACAAGAGCGCCGCGAGCCGAACACTCAGCCTCAGCGCCTGATATTAGCGGCACAAGGACCGCTAGACTTCTCGAGAAGGATATACTCAACCATGTAGTCATTCCTTCCCTCGAGAAATTCTGGACCGGAGCCCTTTCCGCGCAAAAACTCGCTGCTATCATTGATGAGGAAGCAAGAAAGATGCTCGAATCAAGATAGAGCGGCACTCATCGCTATGTCTTTCCTGTATCTCATGCCAGCGAAATCTATAGATTTGATCCCAGCATAAGCCAGCTCGCGAGCGCGCCCCATTGATAAGGCCACCCCGGTCACGCCGACGACCCGCCCGCCCGAGGTATAAAACTTGCCATCCTTCATGAAAGTCCCAGCGTGAAAGGTATATATCCTCTCGTCCCGGGAAATGGCATTCTTCACGGCGGGATCATCCGTTTTCAAAATGACCATCCCCGAGGAATCAAGGCCATGAATCTCAAATCCCGTCTCATACTGACCAGGATAACCCTTTGAGGCAGCCACAACACACACGGCAAACATATCCTTGACCTTGACAAGGTCGGGATCCATCTCACCGGTGGCAATAGAGACCAGGAGTCCCGCGAAGTCTCCCTCAAGGAGAGGCAGTACGGCCTGTGTCTCAGGATCACCAAAACGGCAATTGAATTCCAGGACTTTGGGGCCATCTTCAGTGAGGATGAGCCCGGCATAGAGGCATCCACGGTAGTTGATCCCTTCAGACGCGAGGCCATTCATAACCGGCCGAAATATCTTCTCGCGGATTTCGTCGAAAAGAGATGGGGCTACCGAAGGGACAGGAGAATATGCCCCCATCCCCCCGGTATTTGGACCCTCATCCCCATCAAATGCGCGCTTGTGGTCTCGAGCCGCCGGAAGCAACATAAACTCCCCATCGCATACCAGAGCCATGACGCTCAGCTCAGGGCCTCTCAAGAATTCTTCTATCACAATCGAATCACCGGCCGAGCCAAAGATCCGTTTTTCCATCATAGTCTCAACAGCGGAAATGGCCTCATCACGGGTTTTCGCTATTATAACGCCCTTACCCGCGGCAAGGCCGTCAGCTTTGATTACCACCGGGAATTCCCGGGCGCTATCAGCCAGGTAGAGCCTGGCCCTGCGGGCATCATCAAATGTCTCAAATCGTCCGGTAGGTACACCATATTTCGCCATGAAATTCTTAGCAAAGACCTTGCTAGACTCAAGCCGGGCCCCATCTCTCCCTGGCCCAAAGACGGCAATTCCCCGTTCCCTGGCCTCACCTGCAAGCCCCATAGCAAGATAGGCCTCAGGCCCCACAACCATAAGATCCACTTCCCGCTCCCACGCAAACGCAACTATCGCCGGGACCCCACCAGAAGCCACGTCCCCGGCGCACTCTGCCACCGAAGTCATGCCCGGATTTCCCGGGGTAGCCAATAAATGAATATCGTCGCGACTTTGCGCAAGCTGCAGGGCCAATGCATGCTCTCTCCCGCCCCCGCCTACGACCAAAACATTCATTGCGATTACCTCCAAAACAAGAGCGTAAAGACCTTCAATATCTTTGGAATCAGATGATCGGCAACGCCGTACCCTTTACTCAGTGTCGGAAATGTCTTCTGCCAGTGAAGATCATGGCGATCTTGTGTTCTTCGCACGCCTGGATGGAATCCTCATCCCGGATAGAACCTCCGGGCTGCACGATGACCGAAATGCCCGCCTCAGCCGCTGCATCCACCGTATCTCTCATCGGCAAAAAGCCATCAGAAGCCAGCACAGCGCCCCTTGCCTCATCCCCGGCCTGCGCTATAGCGATCCTGGCTGACCCTACCCTGTTCATTTGGCCGGCTCCAACGCCCAAAGTCGCCTGGTCGCGCACAAGGACTATGGCATTGGACTTGACGTGCTTAACCACCTTCCATGCAAATACAATATCTTTCCACTGGTCTTCAGAGGGAGATAAAGAGGTCACGACCTTCCACCCTGAAGAGTCATCCCCGCCTATGACATCTGTATCCTGCACCAAGATTCCCCACGGAGTCCTCTTGTAATCCAGGCTGCGCCGCAAAGAAGCATTGCTGACTCCGGCGGCAGGAAGCGGGGATTTGATGACACGAAGATTGCGCTTCTTGGCGAGGACCTTCAAAGCCTCCTCATGAAAATCAGGGGCGACGACAACCTCAAGGAATGTTTCCGTCAGAGCCTCAGCCGTTTTTGCGTCGATCGGCACATTAAACCCGACTATGCCCCCGAAACTCGAGACGGGATCAGCGGCATAGGCGCGTCTGTAAGCATCATATGAAGACTTCTCGATAGCCGCGCCGCATGGATTCATATGCTTTACAATTACACACGCCGGTTCATCAAATTCTGCCACAAGTTCATAGCAGGCCCCGCAATCGGCGATGTTATTGAAAGAAAGTTCCTTCCCCTGGAGCTTCTCCATCGGAAGAAATGCGCTGCGATCCGGTCCCACAGGAACGTAAAAAGATGCACGCTGGTGAGGGTTCTCGCCATACCTGAGGTCCAGGTTCTTTTCCAGGAAGACGTCCAGCATCTCAGGAAGACCCCCCGCGCCTGAATCCTCCTCCGCCAACCCGGCAAAATATCGCTCTATCACTGCATCATAGCGCGCCACATGCAAAAACGCCTCATAGGCCAGGCCACGTCTGGTCTTCAATGAAAGCTCCCCATTGCCAGCCCTGAGTTCTTCGAGGACTCTTTGATACTGGCCGGGTGAAGTGACACATCCTACATCGGCGAAATTCTTGGCAGCCGCCCGTATCAAGGTAGGTCCCCCTATATCGATATTCTCAATAGCATCAGCTTCTTCAACATCAGGCTCTGAAATCACCTGCTCAAATGGGTATAAGTTGACCACCACAAGATCTATAGGCCTTATCCCTAATTCCTCCAGGGTTCTCATATGATCCGATCGCGAGCGTATGGCAAGGATGCCAGCCAAAACGCCTGGATGCAAAGTCTTGACCCTTCCATCGAGGATCTCCCTGAAATGTGTGACATCCTCCACCGGCGTCACTTGGATATTGTTATCCCGCAGCACCCTCTGGGTTCCGCCTGTAGCGACGATCTCAAAGCCTATTTCACAAAGGCCCCTCGCGAACTCTACGAGTCCGGACTTATCAGAGACACTCATGATTGCCAGCTTCTTGCCCATTCAAATCACCTCATTATCCTTACTCTCCGGCCTTCCACCCGCACCCTACCTTCGATGACCAGCTGGATCGCCTTAGAATAAATTGCATGTTCATGCTGGAGTATCCGGGCGCTCAGCGTTTCAGGCGTGTCATCCTCGAGGACCTCGCAGCATTCCTGGAGTATGATGGGCCCGGAGTCCACCCCTTCGTCCACAAAATGCACCGTGCACCCGGATACCTTTACGCCATAATTCAGAGCCTGTGCCTGCGCGTTTATTCCAGGGAAGGCAGGAAGAAGAGCCGGGTGGATGTTCAAGATGCGTTGAGGAAATCTACTCACAAATTCCTTTGAAAGAATTCGCATATAGCCCGCCAGAATCACAAGATCAACATCCCGCGCAAGAAGGGCGGACAATATGGCCTTTTCATGTTCCTCTCGAGATGGGAAATCGCGAGGCGAAATAACGATAGCCTCGACTCCCCGTTCTCTGGCCCGGTCGATGGCCGGGGCCTGCTTCTTATCGCTGATCACGATAGCTACCTGAGCTTGAAGCTCTCCCCTATCTATAGCATCCATGATGGCCACAAGGTTGGATCCCCTTCCGGACACAAGCACACCCAGGCGCGCCTTGCCGCCCTGCGCCCATGAACCTTCTCTACACAATGCTGATCCCCCGCTCTCCGGCAATGACCTCTCCAATCAAGAAAGCATCTTCCCCCATGGAACGAAGGTGCGCCATGATCACCTCGGCTTCGTCGCGCGGCACGATCAGGACCATGCCGATCCCGAGATTGAAAGTCTTTACCATTTCCTTGTCGGGAATCCTACCTATCTTCTGGATGAAAGCAAATATAGGATGTTCAGGCCATGTGCCACGCCTGATCCTGGCATGAACGCCTTCTCTGAGAGCCCGGGGGATATTCTCGATGAATCCGCCGCCGCTTATGTTGGCTATCCCATGAATCTCGTGGGAGTCCACCAGCGTGGTTATTGCCCTGGCATAAACCTTCGTCGGTTTCAAGAGCTCTTCACCCAGGGAGGAACCCAATTCCGGAATATGATCGTCAACGCTCAGCCGTCCAATATCAAAAAGGACCTTGCGTACCAGAGAAAAGCCACTGCTCTGAAGCCCGGTGGATGCGATTCCAATGATCGAATCCCCCGGCTCGACACGTGACCCGTCTATGAAGCGGTCTCTCTCCACTACGCCAACAGCGAAGCCAGCTAAATCATATTCCCCATCAGGATAAAACCCTGGCATCTCAGCAGTCTCCCCGCCTATCAAGGCGCATCCTGCTTGCCTGCAGCCCTCCGCAACCCCCGAGATGACCTCTTCAGCGACTTCCGGAACAAGACGGCCAGTCGCGAAGTAGTCGAGGAAGAAGAGCGGGGCGGCCCCATGGCAAATGATGTCATTGACGCAATAAGCCACGACATCGATCCCCACTGTATCATGTTTCCCCATCATAAATGCGATCTTGAGCTTGGTGCCCACCCCGTCGGAGCCAGAAACCAGGACGGGATTTTTGAACTTGCCCGCAGGGAAAAGGAATCCAGCGCCGAACCCTCCTACCCCTGCCAGGACCTCAGAGCCATATGTGGCCTCAGACAACCTTTTGATTCTCCGGACAGTCTCGTATCCGGCCTCGATATCTACGCCTGCAGCCTTATAATTCATTCCCTCTGCAGCGGAATCATCTCTCATAGATGAAGTCATTTCAACGCGCCTCCCTCGGTGTCAGGTAGCCTGGTGGGGTATTCCCCGGTAAGGCAGGCAAGACAGAATTCCTCTCTCGGACCCACAACGGATAGGAGGCCATCTACACTCAGATAGCTCAGCCGGTCAGCCCCGATCAGCTGCGCGATCCGGCCCGTGTCATATTGCGCTGCAATGAGTTCGCGCCGGTCCGGTGTATCGATGCCATAGAAACACGGGTATTTGATTGGCGGAGAAGCCACATACATTATGACCTCCCTGGCGCCCGCTGCGCGAAGCATGGATAGTGCCTTGGCGCTGGTAGTGCCTCTGACAATGGAATCATCGACAACAACTACCCTCTTGGATCTCACTAGATCAGCGATGGGGTTCAGTTTAATCTTGACCCCCAGCTCCCGCAGTTCCTGAGTCGGCTGGATGAAAGTCCTTCCGATGTACCTGTTGCGGGAAAGCCCTGTATCATATGAAATACCCGACTCCTCGGCAAAGCCTATGGCTGCGGATATGCCCGAATCAGGAGCCGCAATCACCATATCAGCTTCGCACGGCGATTCCTTTGCCAGGGTCTCACCTAGCTTTTTCCTGACAAGATGAACATTCTTACCACCTATGACGCTATCTGTTCTGGCGAAATATATGAATTCAAAGATGCACATGGCACGGCGAGTTGAGGGCAGAGCTTGGATGAAATTGATGTGGCCATCGCGAAAGGCGGCCATCTCTCCCGGAGCCAGTTCCTTGACATAGCTTGCTCCTACCGCATCGAGGGCGCAGGTCTCAGATGCAAAGAAATATGCATCCTGATTTTCCCCCACGACCAGCGGTCTCATTCCGAGAGGGTCTCTCAGGGAGACCACGGCTTCAGGGGAAAGAACCACCAGTGAATACGCGCCTTCGATAGCCTTCGTCGCATGAAGGACAGCCTCTTCCAGTCTGTCCATCCCTGACCGGGCTGCCAGATGGAGAAAGAATTCGCTGTCACTGGAGGATTGAAATACAACCCCTTCCCTTTCCAGCGAAGACTTGAGATACTGAGTATTCACAAGATTGCCATTGTGCGCGACAGCTATCTTCCCCAGCCGGGATGTCCCAACGATTGGCTGCGCATTTTCGATCTGGCTGTCCCCTGTTGTCGAATACCTCACATGGCCAATGGCCAGATGACCCTTGAGTTCGTCAAATTCCCTTTCCCTGAATACCTCGGAGACCAGTCCCATGCCTTTGCGATACGTAAGGATATCGCCATTCGATGACGCGATGCCGCAACTCTCCTGCCCCCGGTGCTGCAGAGCGTACAACCCGAGATAAGCATAAGATGCAGCAGGCACGTCCTGGGATTTTCCAGCTACTGCAAAGACACCACATTCTTCACGGGGTTTATCCACGTCCGTCACCGCCATTCACATCGCCATCATCATCGAACAAGCCAGGAATAGTCCCCTCCCAGGCCTCGCGCAGTTCATCCACGGATATCTTCAGGGATTTGTGAGATCCACCTGAGACGACATCGATGACGAGCGGATCATCCTCCCCTGACACTTTCCCCGCCACTCTCACAGGAACACCGGCATTTCGCGCCTGTTCCTCGAACCAACCCTGATCCGCAGGGCTCAGTGTCACAATAGCCCTAGACTGAGTTTCCCCAAAGAGGATGAAATCGGCTCTCCCTTTTTCCTCGAGGATAATCCGGGCGCCCCGATCTCCCTGAATACAGCATTCTGCGATGGCAACTGCCAGGCCACCCTCGGCACAATCGTGGGCGGATTTCACTTTCCCATCCCGGATAGCTGATCTTATCAGAGCCTGAACCTTCGCCTCAATAGACGGAATGGCTGCCGGAGGCAGGCCTCTCACTTCCCCTGTGACCATCTCGAGGTACTCACTGCCCCCGATTTCCCCGCCTTCTTCTGCCCCACTGCCTGGAGTTTCCCATGCTGAGTTTTCCCCGGCGAACGGAATTAGGCCAGACGCCATGGGTCCCACGAGAAATATGATGTCACCCTCATCTTTGAAAGCAGAGGAGGCGATACGCCTGACATCTTCGACCTCTCCAACCATGCCAACGGCTGGCGACGGGAAGACGGCGCGCTTGCCCCCGTCACATTCATTGTAAAAACTTACATTGCCGCTGACCACAGGAATTCCTAAAGATTCCGCCACATGAGCAAGTCCCCTGATGCTTTCTTGAAATTGCCAGTAGACCTCGGGGCGTTCCGGATTTCCGAAGTTGAGGCAATCAGTGATGGCGATGGGCTCCGCGCCCACCATGGAAAGATTGCGGGAGGCTTCCAGAACCGCCTGCATGGCTCCTCTCCGTGGATCCAGGAAACAATATCGCGAATTACAATCTATGGTTACCGCAACCCCGTATTCCGTCCCAGCCGCGTCGCCCGAATCCTTGATCCTGAGCACCGCCGCGTCCGCCGCGCCGGGAGATGCCACTGTATCAGTGCCAACGAGATAGTCGTATTGTTCATAAACCCATCGCTTACTGGCAATGTTTGGCCGGCCCATGAGCCTCTTGAGGGCTTCTCCGAGGTCATCGGGCGCCGGAATCTTCGAGGTGTCGAGATACTGGATCTCATCCATATATGCAGGCCTCTCCGCAGGTGGGTCATACACGGGCGGGGAAACCAGCGGGTCAACCGGAATATCAGCAACCTGCGCGCCTTTTTCCAGCAACCTCAGCCGGCCATCGGCGGTTACCTTACCAACAACCGCCGCATCCAGCCCCCATCTCTCAAAACACTCCATGATGGCCTGCACCTTTTCTTGTTCGGCGACAATAAGCATTCTCTCCTGGGATTCGGAAAGCATGATTTCATATGGAGTCATGCCTTCCTCTCTTTTTGGCACTAGATCCAGATCAATGATCATGCCAGTCCCTGACCTGCCTGCCATCTCCGAAGCCGAGCTTGTAAGCCCCGCAGCTCCCATGTCCTGAATGCCCACTATGAGGCCCCTGGCGATAACCTCGAGGCAGGCCTCGATAAGGAGTTTCCCGGTAAATGGATCTCCTATTTGCACAGAAGGGCGATCTTTCTGGCTATCCTCGCTGAGCCCGAGGGAAGCGAAAGCCGCGCCCCTGATCCCGTCCCTTCCTGTCTTTGATCCAACCACCATCACAACATTGCCTGGATCGCCTGTCACGCCTCTTGCCATACTATGCGGGTCAGGGATGACCCCGACGCACATGACATTTACCAGGGGGTTGCCCCTGAAGGATTCATTGAAGAAGACCTCACCTGCTACTGTGGGAACGCCAACGCAATTGCCATAAAAAGATATGCCCGATACCACCCCATCCATCAGGTACCGCACGATCCCGTCATCAGCCGGGCCAAATCGTAGAGAATCCAAAAAGCAGATGGGCCTTGCGCCCATTGTGAGAATGTCCCGGAGTATTCCGCCTATCCCCGTCGCAGCGCCTTGAAATGGTTCTACTGCCGATGGGTGGTTGTGGCTCTCGACCTTCAGCGCCACCCCGGTCCCATTTCCCAGCAACACAACCCCGGCATTCTCTCCAGGCCCTTGAAATACGCGTTCTGACCTCGATGGCAGTAAGCGGAGATATTTCTTGGAATGTTTATAGCCACAATGCTCAGACCACATCGCGCTGAATATGCCAAGCTCTGTCTCATTGGGCTCTCGCCCCAGGATCTCCAGAATTCTTTCATATTCAGACAAACGAAGCCCCATTTGTTTCCACAACTCTTCCCCGGCCTGTCTCAATGGATCCTACCCCCAAACTTATACGCCGCATAATGACGCCAGAGAGCGGAAAAGAACAAGCCCGGAGACGCCCCCCAGGATATCTTGCGTCGCTCTTTCTGGATGCGGCATCATGCCAAGCACGTTACCTTGTTCATTGCATATACCCGCGATATTTCCCAAAGACCCGTTTGGATTTGCACTATCACAAACCTCTCCATGGGCATCGCAATAGCGAAAGACGATCTGACCACTCTCTTCGAGTTTCTTCATCGTATCTGGGTCTGCATAGAAATTACCCTGGCCATGAGCTATCGGAAGCTCTATGACTTCACCCATCTTGTAACCACGGCTAAATGGAGTTGAATTATTCTCTACCCTCAGGTGAACCCTCTTAGAGATGAATCTCAAGCCCCTATTGGGCAGCATAGCCCCGGGCAGAAGTCCCGCTTCAAGCAGTATCTGAAATCCGTTGCATATGCCAAGCACGAGCCCGCCCTTTTTGGCGAAGCTGATCACTTCCTCTACTATCGGAGAAAACCTGGCTATGGCCCCTGCCCTAAGGTAATCTCCATAAGAAAAACCTCCTGGCAGGATCACGCAGTCGATCCCGGAGAGATCTCTGGCCTGATGCCAGAGGAAAGTTGCCTCTAGCCCCGCCAGCTTCGCCGCAAATAGGCAGTCGCGGTCACAATTTGATCCAGGAAATACTACAACACCGCATTTCACACGAACCCACCCCGATGCTTTACCAACCCAAAGTCAGGCTGGCATAATCTCGGCCTCATAGTCTTCGATTACAGGATTAGCCAGCAGGCGTTCACAGGCTTCTACCACAAGCCTTCTCGCATCGTCCTCCGTATCAGCGACAAGACGAATCTCCATAAATTTTCCATAGGACAAACCGGTGATCTCCTTGTACCCAAGCCTTCGCAATCCCGCCTCGATGGCCTTTCCCTGGGGATCAAGTATCCCCTTCTTTAGAACCACCTTTACCTTAGCGCGCCATTCCATGTGCTGATTCCACCCGCCTCATAACTTCCTGGTAGGCCAGCTCTACATTCCCCATATCACGCCTGAAGCGATCCTTGTCAAGCCGGTCGTGAGAATCAATGTCCCAGAGCCGGCAGGTATCAGGGGATATCTCGTCAGCCAGCAAGATCATATTTGATTCACCCTCAGGCGAATCATAAGGTACGCCAAATTCTAATTTGAAATCTACCAGCAGCAGTCTCGCAGCCTCAAAGAACCTCAGAAGATATTCATTGATCTTGAGGCTCAAATCCTCGAGGACCGCGATCTGCTCTAGAGTCGCAGCTTTCAAAGCCGCAAGATGATAGTTGTTTACCAGAGGATCTCCGAGGGCATCTGATTTGTAATAAGTCTCAAAAACCGGCTGACCGAGCGCCTCTCCCTCGGCAAGACCAAGCCGTTTTGCCAGACTGCCGGCAACAATGTTCCTCACTACAGCTTCTACAGGGAGTATACGAAGCCGCCTCACCAGCATATCCTGCGGTCCAAGGCGAGAGACAAAATGGGTCTTGATGCCATGGGTGGATAGAAATTCGAAAGCCTTTGCGGAGATAGCATTGCATACCTCGCCCTTACCCTGGATGGTCCCCTTCTTTTTGCCATCGAAAGCGGTCACGTCGTCCTTGAACTCAACGATGACAAGACTGGGGTCATTGGTCTCATATATAATCTTCGCTTTTCCTTCATAAATAGGTCTGATCTTTTCCATATTTCGCAGGGAAACCCCTCGAGCGCCCTCCTTCATCCCACATAATCCAAACACAACTTAAGTCCCAGTCAGCCTGAGATTCCCAGGCGCTGGAATATTCCATCGACCTTATATAGCAGGTCCTCGTACGAGAAACATTCTGCAAGCTCATCAGGCTTGAGATATGCCTGGATTTCAGGATCCGCCGATATGAGTTCTTTAAAAGGCCTGCGCGCATCCTGAGCCTCGAGCGCACAGCGCTGCACAATGGCGTACGCGTCTTCCCTGGGCAGACCCTTTTCCACGAGCTTGAGCAGCACCCTCTCCGAGTAGATGATCCCACCGCTGGCGTCAAGATTTTCAAGCATTCTGTCCTCGCGGACTACCAGATCGGTCATGATTGCCGTGAAGCGACGAAGCATATAGTCAATCAGGGTAGTGCTATCAGGCAGGATGACCCTTTCCACTGATGAATGGCTTATATCCCTCTCATGCCACAGGGCCATGTCCTCAAATGCCGAAAGCGCATACCCCCTGACAAGTCTCGAAAGCCCGGAAATGCGCTCACATAGTATTGGATTTCTCTTGTGGGGCATTGCCGACGACCCTTTCTGGCCCTTTCGGAAAGGCTCCTGGAGCTCCCCGATTTCGGTCCTCTGCAGGCCCCGAATTTCTACAGCGAACCTCTCAAGGGAACCAGCAAGAATGGCGAGGCTTGAAAGGAATTCGGCATGGCGGTCACGTTGCAAGATCTGAGTTGATATGGGTGCCGGGTTGAGGCCAAGTTTCTCACATACATATTTTTCTACACGCGGGTCGATATTAGCATATGTCCCCACGGCCCCGGAGATTTTCCCATAGTTTATAGCCTCCCGGGCATGCTCCACTCTTTCTAGATCCCGGCGAAGCTCTGAGATCCACACCGCAAATTTGAATCCCAGAGTAATGGGTTCCGCATGAATCCCATGGGTACGCCCTATCATGAGCGTATGTTGATATTGCCTAGCCTTCTGTTCCATAACGTCGAGGAGCTTCCTCATGTCCGCCAGGATCACATCACATGCCTCCCGGAGAATCAGGGACAATGCAGTGTCAACCACATCTGAGGAAGTCATGCCAAGATGGATGAACCTCGACTCCTCTCCCACGTTCTCTGCAACGCACGTGAGGAAAGCGATAACATCATGGTGTGTCATTTCCTCGATTTCTTGGATCCTCTTGATGTCAAACCTGGCCTTTTCCCTGATCCGGGGCGGGACATCCCTGGGGACTCGCCCCAATTCAGCCCATGCCTCAACGGCCAGGAGCTCTATCTCGAGCCATTTCGAAAACCGATTCTCGTCGCTCCAGATGCGACGCATTTCAGGATAACTGTATCTTTCGATCAACTATGGTCCCCCCAAGATTGGCCAAAAGCGAAAATGAGGGTGCCCGAAGGAACCTGATGGGAGAGGCAGGTGCAAACCTTTCCGGGGAGGCGGTTTGCGCTCCGGGCACCAGGCGGAAAATGTTCGCCTTTTGGACTCCTTCTGACCTGATTTTATCAATAAAGAAGCCGAATGTCAATAAAAATCCGAACGCTTTTCACATCTTATTTACTATCGTTCGGGAGAATGCCCCTTCAAGACATCGACTGCTTTTAGACGCTCCAAGCGCTCCGTCTGAGCCTTCCGCATCTCTGCTAGCCTGGCTGCTATGTCAGCATCCTTTAACGCGAGAATCTCGCAGGCAAGGATCGCGGCATTGCGAGCGGCATCTATGCCGACGGCGGCTACAGGGACACCAGGAGGCATTTGCGAGATGGATAGAAGGGCATCAAATCCGGCTAGAGCGCCTGCCTTGATGGGCACACCGATGACAGGCAAGGTTGTCCATGCGGCCATGACGCCTGGAAGATGTGCGGAAAGTCCGGCGCCGGCGATGATCACCTCTATTCCTCTATCTTTGGCGGTAGATGCATATTCCTTGGCGAGCTCAGGCGATCTATGAGCCGAAATGACCCTGGCCTCCCATTCCACCCCAACCTGATCCAGGACATCAGCCGCCTCGCGCATGATTTCCTTATCACTTTCACTTCCAAATATGATCCCAACCCTTGTCGTCATTCAACACACCTCCCATAGACCAGATATTATGATCCTTGGATGGGAGAACTTCCAGGATGCAAAAGTGGGACCCCAGCTTCACAGAGGGGACATTCGCCAGGCGCATATGTCTTGAGTGACAGACGAATCAAAGGCTCATACCTTGGCTCGAACGATACCGATCCGCCGCTTCTGTCAACCAGGACACCGACCCCTACCAGTCGCCCTCCGTGACGTCTGACCACATCGACCACTTGCGCGCAAGACCCGCCGGTGGTGACCACATCCTCAACCACCAGGACATTCTCCCCCGGGGTTATATGAAAGCCACGGCGGAGCTCCCTGCCATCTCCTTCCCTCTCTGCAAAGATCGCCCGGGCCTCCGGCAGATGTCGGGCTACTTCATATGCCACTATGATCCCACCGGTAGTGGGTCCTATCACGCAGGTGATTCCTTCATCCCGGAACTTGTCCGCGAGTCGCCTGCATAATCTCTCTGTATAGAAAGGCCTCTCGAGCACCCTGAATTTCTCTATATATGCATCACTATGAAGCCCCGATGAGAGTAGAAAATGCCCCTTCTGATACGCGCCAACCTCACCCAGAATTTGCATAACATCCTCTTCATACGTGACTCTTTTTCCCTCCATAGTAATCCTCCTTCTAGCTCCAGGCCTTATTCGTAAGTTTCATCTTGCCCGACACGGCCCTTTGGGTGTGGGTGGTATCGTCCCAGCGACTTTGATCCGAGGCTCTTAGATCTGGGGTAGGATACTCCGATCGGCGGCATTGATCCGAGGCCTTATAGCCTGAGGGCCGAGGATCACTGAGCAGCCTCTCAGCAAGGCTGCGTCCGCCGAGAGGAGTATCCACTCCCCAGGACTGTCGCGTCCGATGGGACGATACCACCATCACCCGCAAGGCCGCATCCGATGGGAGGAGATCTCCTCAATGATGCTCTGGCACGCCGCCCTGGGATCACTGGCCATAGTTATGGGCCTGCCCACCACCAAGAAGTCTGCCCCGGCAAGCACCGCATCACCCGGGGTAGCAAACCTCTTCTGATCAGCTGATTCGGTTCCGCCGGGCCTGATCCCAGGAGTCACGATCAGAAATGACGGATCCAGGATCCCCCTTAGATTTTGGGCCTCTCGAGGGGAGGCCACCACCCCATCGAGCCCCGAGGAGGCGGAGAGCTTAGCCAGGTTCACCACCTGATCATCTAGGGAACGAGCGACACCGAGTTCAACGGACAGAACATCCTGCTCAATACTTGTCAAAACAGTAACTCCCAGCAGCTTCGGAGGAGGAAATTCCCCTACACGACAAGATCTGCGTGCCGCGTCCGCCGCTGCCCTCATCATGGCGCTGCCGCCGCTAGCGTGGATCGTGAGCATGAAAGGCTGAAGAGCACAAAGAGTCATGACGGTCTTCGCTACAGTGTTGGGTATATCATGTAACTTCAAATCCAAAAACACCCTGGCTCCGAGACCCTGTATCCTCCTCACGACCTCTGGGCCTCCGCTGGAAAAAAGCTCAAGCCCCACTTTGAAAAAAGGCGTAAACTCTATCAGCTGTTCCACCAGCTTCTCGGCTTCTGCTGAATTACCGCAGTCCAGAGCCACTATCAACCCTGGCGCCTTTCTTTCCTCCATACAAATCCCACCATATCGTTTATTGATGCGAATCCCTTGGATAGCATGTATTCCTGAATTCCGCGGACGATATCCACGGCGCATCCCGGGGCTACGAACAACCCCGTTCCCACGCTGACGGCCGTAGCCCCCGCCAGCATGAATTCAACTGCATCTTTGCCGCATACGATGCCGCCCATGCCAATTATCGGAATCTTTACCGAGTTGAACACATCTCCCACCATTTTAACCGCAAGAGGCCTTATAGCAGGGCCAGAGAGGCCTCCAGTCTTATTGGCAAGGGAAAAAGACTGGCGGTCTATGTCCACGGATGTTCCAATGAAGGTATTGACCAGCGAGATTCCATCCGCCCCACCCATCTCGGCCGCCCGCGCTATTCCCGCTATATCACTCACATTTGGAGAGAGTTTTACGATGAGGAGTTTTGAGGTTCTCCTCCTGGCGAGGCGCGTCAGATGATAGACGCTTTCGGGATCCCTACCGAAGGCAAGTCCACCCGCTGCCACATTCGGACAAGAGACATTCAACTCGAAGCCGGTCACGGAAGGTTCGGCATCGAGCCTATCCAGCATGATGGAAAAATCATCATAAGTCTCGCCCGCCAGGTTCACGATGACAGGCACGCCAGTCCTGGCAAGGAAGGGAAGGTGATCTCTTACGAAACCGTCCAGCCCGGGGTTTTCGAGGCCGATAGAATTCAACATTCCTGATGGGGTCTCCATCACCCTGGGGGGCGGATTGCCCGCTTTTGGATCGAGGGTTATTCCCTTGGTCACTATCGCTCCTAACTCGGAGATATCAAAGGTCTCCGCGTATTCTTCACCAAATCCGAAGGCCCCAGAGGAAACCATAACCGGATTCTTCAGAATGATCGGCCCCAGTCTGACCCTGAGGTCCGGGGGCTGGCACGCTTCACTCCGGGACGCACTTCGGCCATGATTGTCGCCTGCATCGGCGAAATCCTGTTGAAAGGACTGCCCACCTACATCGATGAGATCCTGAAGCTGAAATACTGGCCCATCTTTGCATACACGGCGAGGCCCATGCTTGGTGAAGCACGTACACCCACGGCAGGCGCCGATGCCGCAGGCCATACGCTCCTCCAGGGAGACCTGACAGGGGAAAGACCCCGCCATCATCAAAGGGTTCAACGCCGCTATCATCGGCAGTGGACCGCAGGCAAAGACATGTTTCCAGGGCCGCTTTATAAGGCGAGCTACCACATCTGTGGCCCTGCCAGTCTCCCCCTCACTCCCATCTTCCGTTACAGCTATCGCTTTGAACCCGAGGGTTTCCAGCTTATTGCTGCCCAACAGGAGGCTCCCGGTCCGCGCGCCAATGACCGCGGTTCCCCATATCCCGCGCCGTGACAACTCCTCGGCCAGAAACAGCAGGGGAGCTACGCCAGTGCCGCCAGCCACCAGCAACACAGGCCCAGATACTCCATCGATGGTGAAACCGTTTCCCAGGGGACCCATGACATCAAGGAAATCCCCAGGCTTTCTTTCGGCAAGATAGCGGGTGCCCAAACCTCTTATCTGATAGATGATGTCAAAATACCCATTTCGTTGATTTGCGCCGGCGATGCTAAATGGCCGCCTCAGAAGAGGATCTGACGGGGCTTGCCAAAAGTCCGGCACTTTTGCCGAACACAAAATATGCACGAATTGCCCCGGCCTTGCGCTACTTGAGATCTTTTCAGATTCCAGTGTCATCTGAAAAAGTCCCGGCGCAACGGGAAAGCTGCGTATGATCTTTACTGGGTCTGCCATCAAAGCGCCATCACCGCCCTAATGTAAACTCGCCCTCATGATTGCCCGGACGGCACAGCAGGTTTATGCCGGAAATACTATCCTTCCTCCAACTATGGTATAGCAGACTTTCCCCCGGACCTTCCTGCCTTGGAATGGGGAGTTCCTTGACATGGAACGAAAATCGCTGACATCTATAGTAAATTCTCTATCCAGATCGACCACAGTAATGTCTGCATCGGCTCCCGGCCCGATCCATCCCTTGTTCTCGAGTCCGAGGATCCTGGCGGGCGCATATGACATGAGGCGCCCCAGGGCCACAAGTGATATTTCTCCTCTATGGATAAGCTCAGTTACGGCGAGCGGGACCGCTGTCTCAAGCCCTATGATGCCGAATGGCGCGAGATCGAATTCTACTTCCTTTTCCTCCAAGGTATGAGGCGCATGATCAGTAGCGATCACATCAACCGTGCCATCTGCTATGGCCGCCCTTAAGGCCGCCACATCTCCTTCCGTCCTGAGAGGCGGGTTCATCTTAGTATTGGTATCATAATCCCTGACGGCTTCCTCTGTCAAAGTGAAATGATGCGGAGTGACTTCACAGGTCACTTTGACGCCGCGTCCCTTGGCCTCTCTTATCAGCTCGATTGAACGCGCTGTAGATACATGGGCTATATGAATTCGTCCACCAGTCATCTCCGCCAGTATGAGATTCCGCGATACGGCTATCTCTTCACTGGCCGCGGGAATGCCGCGCAATCCCAGTTCAATGGAGAGAGCACCCTCATTCATCGCGCCGCCTGAGGAAAGATCGTTATCTTCAGCATGGGAGATAAATGGCATATTGAACATCCTCGAATATTCCAGGACTCTCCGCACGACCTTTGAGCTAGATATGGGAAAGCCATCATCAGATAAGGCGACGGCCCCTGCCCGGAATAGCTCCCCGATCTCGGAGAGCTCTTCCCCTTGCATGCCGCGCGTTGCCGCGCCGATAGGAAATATGTTCGCCAGACCGCAAGCACTGCCCCTGACTTTTATAAACTCTATGAGAGGGGCGCAGTCTAGGGGAGGATCTGTATTGGGCATGCATGCAATAGATGTGAATCCTCCAGACACGGCAGCCGCGCTGCCAGTCTCAATGGTCTCTTCGTCCTCCCGGCCGGGTTCCCTGAGGTGGACATGCATATCAATGAACCCGGGGAAGATGACAAGCCCCGCGACATCTAGCGTTTCAGCCCCATCCATCACTAGATCATGCCCCACCTCGATGATTTTGCCATCTTCTATAGCTATGTCGGCTATGTCATCAGATCCGCTCCGAGGATCTACGACCTTACCACCCTTAAGAAGTAATTTCACGTGGATCACCCCCGCCAGAAAGGAGATATAATAATGCCATCCTCACAGCCACTCCATTTGTCACCTGTTCCCGTATGACAGATTGAGGACTGGATGCCACTTCCTCTGTTATCTCAACGCCCAGGTTTGCGGGCCCGGGATGCATGAGCATGGCATCTTCCCGAGCAAGCTTGAGCCTTGTTGAATTCATCCCCCACAGCGCCGAATATTCCCTGAGGCTTGGCAAAAGTCCGCCCTGCTGGCGCTCCTTCTGTATCCTGAGCACATTTATGACATCCGCCCCCTGAAGGGCTTTATCCAGGTCATACTGCACCTCTGCGCCCATATGCTCAATATCAGGCGGCATGAGCGTCGGCGGTCCAGATAGGACGACCCTTGCTCCCAATTTGACCAGTCCCCAAATATCCGACTTTGCCACCCTGCTGTGCAAAATATCCCCTATAATCACCGCCTTGAGCCCTTCTATTCGCCCCTTATGCCTCCTTATTGTAAAAAGGTCCAGAAAGGCTTGGGTCGGATGCTCGTGCATACCATCACCGGCATTGATCACAGAAGCTTTTACTGTACGAGCCACGAAATGCGGGGCGCCAGCCATCTGATGCCTCATGACGATTACATCTGCAGCCAGGGATTCCAGGGTCCTGACCGTATCTTTCAAGCTCTCGCCTTTGGCTACACTACTAGCAGATACTGTGATATTTATCACGTCAGCGCTCATCCACTTGCCTGCCAGTTCAAAGGATGTCCTCGTCCGGGTGCTCGGCTCGTAAAAGAGATTTACCATTGTCTTTCCCCTCAATGTCGGAAGCTTCTTGATTTCGCGAGCAAAGATCTCCCGGCACGGTTCGGCAGTATCCAGGACGAGCTCGATCTCCTCTCTGGAGAGCTCCCGGATGCCAAGCAAATCCTTATGTCTCCACATCATACTCTCACCTTGCTTTCGAATTCCAGTCTATGAGCCAGCCCCATTCTGATACTTGCACGGAATCAAGACGCCGGGTCATCCAAGACGCCGTACACCAAAAGCTCCCTGCCGGCACAGGCCGACAAGGAGCGAACTCTTTGGTTCTTCCCTTGCCAGCCTCTCTGGACTGATTTAAAGGGTCTCTATTTTTACCTGGATCTTGATCCATCATCTTTAGCTCCTGTATCATCCTCTAGCTCCTGTATTATCACCTTGTCTTCCCCATCGATTTCCCTCACCTTGACGCTGATTACCTCCCTTTGGGAAGTGGGGACATTCTTCCCCACGAAGTCGGCCCGAATAGGCAATTCTCTATGCCCTCTATCAATAAGTACAGCTAGCTGAATCCGCTGAGGCCGGCCCAGATCCATGAGGGCATCGAGCGCTGCCCGCGCTGTTCTCCCGGTATACAAAACATCATCAACCAGGACTATTCTCTTGTGGGTGACGTTGAATGGTATCTCGGTCTTGTGAACAACAGGCTGGACAGAGATCAGGCTGAGATCATCCCGGTAGAGAGTTATGTCCAGAACCCCCACAGGAACATCTTGACCCTCGATCTCCTTAATGGCCGCCGCAAGCCTTCGAGCCAAAGGGAACCCCCTTGTCCTGATGCCTACCAATGCAAGGCCCTGTGTGCCTTTGTTTCGCTCTATGATCTCATGAGCCATGCGCACACAAGCGCGTCGCATAGTATCCTCATCCATTATCTGAGCTTTTTCTATGAGGGTCATATTTATCCTCCCCTCGGCCATAAGACCCTAGTTTGTAGGCTTCTTACTCGCTGTCTTCTCTCCCAGACGATGCTCAGTGCCAGCGTGAATCCTCTGGATATTCTTCCAGTGTCGGATGACGATAAAGGCCCCGGCCACCACCGAAAAGACTATTATGGCGGCGGGGAGGTGAAGAGCATATGAGATGAATGGGGCCAGCGCTGCAGCTGATACCGATCCCAGGGACACATACCTCGTCGCTGCCACCACAAACACGAAGACCAGTATGACCGCTACTGTTAGAGCTGGAGATAGCATCAAGGCAACCCCGAGGGAGGTCGCTACCCCCTTGCCACCTTTAAATCCGAGAAATATCGACCAGTTATGCCCCGCTATAGCCGCAAGCCCTGCCAACATTACGGCCCATTGATTCACCAGGATTCTCTTTGCCAGGAACATGGCCAGCAGCCCCTTTCCTACGTCTCCCACCAGCACCACGACGGCCGCCGGGATTCCCAGCACCCTGAGGACATTGGTGGCCCCGATGTTGCCGCTGCCATAACGACGCACATCCTTGCCCAGGACCTTACTTGCCAGCACACCGAACGGTATCGACCCCAGAAGATACCCAAGGCATAGAACCAGTAGAGTCATAACGTCCCAGACTCCTCCTTACCAGCTCGCGCTCTCAAAAGAGAAACAATTGTCATCATATCATCCGGAAGGCCAGATTCAAAGCTCACAGGCTCGCGAGTCCTTGGATGGTAAAATGAAAGCGACTTGGCATGAAGAGCCTGGCCCTGTATGTCTAGATCTCTCGTCTTCCCGCCATACAGAGGATCTCCGACGATCGGATGGCCGATGGACGCAAGATGAACCCTTATCTGGTGTGTACGCCCTGTCGCGGGATGGATCTCCAGGAACGAATATCCAGGGAATATCTCGATTGTCTTGTACCCCGTAATCGCAGGTCTCCCCTTCCCATCGGAAATAATAGCCATTTTCTTTCGATGAACCGGATGTCTGCCGATAGGCGCATTAATGACCCCGCTCCGGGGATGTACAACCCCGCGTACCAGCGCAACGTATACCTTTTTTACTTCCCTCGCTTTAAATTGACGGGCAAGCTCGAGATGGCTCATGTCGTTCTTTGCTATAACCATCACCCCTGAGGTATCCTTATCCAACCTGTGGACTATCCCCGGGCGGAGGACCCCCCCAATGCCCGATAAATCCTTGCAATGGCCAAGCAGGGCATTTACGAGGGTTCCTGAAGGCTTGCCGGCGCCGGGATGGACCGTCATCCCCCTTGGCTTATTTATGACTATTATGTCTCCATCTTCGTAAAGCACATCCAATGCGGTCTTCTCAGCCTCGACCTTGAGCGGCTCTGGCTCCGGGATTCTCCCGGATATCAAGTCCCCAGCCCGCACCCTGTAGCTGGGACGCCTGGAAACGCCATTGACGAATATCTGCCCATCATCTATCAGCTTCCGGATGAAAGATCTTGACAGATCGCCATAATCTGAGGAAAGACGTTCCGTCAGAAAGACATCAAGCCTCTCTCCATCATACTGGCCGACATTTATCTCAAAAGATCTGCCCTTAGTTATCATGAATATCAATATCCTTCGAATTCGCCCGAAAATGCTCCCCGCCGTGAGCAGCTGATGCCGAGGACTATCTGCCCTGCGCAGGTAATTTCTCTTCCGGCTTCGCAGCCTGATTGCTCAAGATTGATATGCAGAGGAATGAACCCAACGCCAGGACGATACTTACCACTTGCGTTATGGACAATGGTCCCAGGAATCTCGGCACATCTCTGAAGATCTCCACCACAAACCGAAGTATGGAGTAGAGGAATACATAGAAAAACATGAGATATCCGGGAAAATGACGTGACTTTCTGGAGATCATCAGGATCGCGAAGATCATGAGACTGCCGATGGCTGCATATATCTGCGTCGGGTGACGAAGGGATTGGTCATAGGCGGCGCACTTGAGCGCCCACGGGAGATTGGTTGTAACTCCAAAGCAGCATCCATTTAGAAAGCAGCCTATGCGGGCGATGGAATAACCCAATGCAACGCTGGGCGCAGCGATATCAGCAATCTCCCAAGCCGAGACCTTGTGCCTCCTGCAATACCAGATGCCCACTAGAATAGCAGTGAATAGTCCTCCATGAAAGGACAGGCCCCCATCCCTGAGCCTTAAGATCTCCATAGGTTCACTTAGGTAAACAGGAAGATCCAAGAGCACATATACGATCCGCGCCCCAACGATCCCGGCAATGCAGCTGTATAGGGCTATATCGATTATAGCCTCGATGCTGATCCCCCGTCTCTTGGCCTGGATAATGCCAAAGATTGTGCCGACGACAAAGGCGACTGCGACAAAGAAACCATATGAATATACCGGCGCACTGCCAATATGAAACAGAATCGGCCTCAAATCAATTCCCCCAATTCGTGCATCGTGGCAATCATATCATACCGGGTGGCAATCATATCATATTAATCACTGCCGCCTCGAAGCTATGACCACGCCATACAGAATCAGCCCTGCTCCAAAAACTATCGCCACATCCGCGAAATTGAAGATAGGCCATACGCGAAAATCTATGAAATCAATGACCCTGCCTATCCGGATACGATCGATGAGGTTTCCGAGAGCCCCAGCCAGCACGCCGACGGCCCCGATCAGGAAAGATCCGTTCGTGAGGACCAACCGGCTCGTCAGGAGGACAAGAGCGGCGGCAATCAAGACCGTAATGATGAGCGCCAATCCATTGCTGCCAGCAAAGAGCCCGAAAGCTACGCCTGAGTTCTTCACATAAGTGAGATGAAGCACACCTCTGACAATTGGAATCGATTCCCCTGGCATAAGCTTGGCCATGACCCAGGCCTTAGTCATCTGATCCACAGCGATGATCAGGAGCCCAAATGGAAAATATCTTACAGCGCTGGACGCCAGTGCGCTCATGAGACTCCCCTGACTCTCATCATTTATGTGTCGTTTCATGCCCTCCTTATCTTAACACATAAGAACGCGACAGTCACCAGGTAGGGCTAAATGGACACATGGCTCCCGCTCCCCCTATGCGCCGAGAAAGATTTTACTTCGACCTTAGCCTATGCCGGTGCCTGTAGATATCAGGAAGCGGCGGGATTTCCTCACCTTCCTCATCGCCTTCAATGATAAGGTCAGTCTCTTCTGCCGCCCCCCGGAGTTCATCGCCTTCTATATAGCTATTCCCTATATCATCAGGACCACCAAGGTCCTGCGGCGTGTTGGAGGTGCCGTAGCGGGCGACATCCTGCCATATATCCTCCCCGTCAATCCCAGGCGTACGCCCATCCATGAAATGCCGATCATAGGACACTAGGGCGGATTCCTCTATCGGTCTATTGAATCTATCTGGCACGGAGATTTCCTGCTCTCTCGCGCATCCGGCACAGAGAGCTACATATGGCATGATCTTCAGCCTCTCCTCCTCGATTTCCCCGCCACAATGCTCACAAACACCATATGTGCCCTTCTCGATTCGTTCCAGGGCATCATTTACACGCTTGATCAATCCAGCAAGGTCAGCCCTTGTCCCGACATCCCTCTCGCGTTCAGCAACATTCGAGCCCTCATCCGCCGGATGATTATCATAGCTGGAAAGCTCTCCAATCGCGTCTTTTGCCGCTATTCCGAGCCCTGTATCGTTTATCGAGTCTATCATCTCCTGAAGTCGAGCCTTTTCCTCAATGAGGGCGGCCTTGAAACCGGATAGTTTATCTTTATCCATGCGCTTTCACCCCTGCAGCAACTCCCGTAATGCCACCCCGGGGCGTGAAAAGAAATCATCGTAATAGACATCAACGGAGGTGGAGCTGCACTATGCCAACTATCTCAGCGATGAATTTCCCGATCACCGGGAGATTCCACTTCACAACCAGGGTCATCAGGTAAAGAAACAAAGCGGCGAGTACCGTGGCACCCACGCCAATGCCGAAACCTCGAGCAAGCCCACCCAGTAGATTGGCGTAAATGATCCTCCTGGGATTTCTCAGGAACTCCACGTATTCCGCAATGCTGGCCTTTTCCAGACGTGATGATAGTTCATTTATCCGGATTATCAATGTCTCAACAGTTCCCTGGTCAAGTTCCTTCTTCATGCGCAAAGACGCCGGCACTGAAGTGCCTCGTTATGCCTCCTAACCCGGGGTCCGATATTCCTTTGACTTAAATAGTCTTTCCAGAAATCGCCCCCTGGTATCCTTGCGTATCTCTGGCGTCAGGCGGGGAAAGCGCTATATTTTGGGATCTATTATAGATTCCCAATATCTTCCGGATGGCACTGGGATCTTGAAACCACTATGCCCAGACGCCCTTTCTTGGTCTGGCCCGTTACTTCCTCGAGCTTCACTAGTGTCCTGCGCCCTTTTGCGGTGATAGTATCTCCAAGTTTCACCGGCTTTGATGGGTCCGTCACTGGCACGGAATTTACGCGCACTCTTTCTGCCTTTATTTCCTCAGCTATCTTAGACCTCGATGTCGAGAAACCAAGCGCTGCCACTGCATCGAGGCGCAAGCTGGCCACCGTTCCCCTTATAATGACTGGATCCATAGATATCATCCCCTAAAAGGAGGTTTTGGCGAGAAAAATGGTGTCTCATCCTCGGCCTTATCATCGATCTCGCCAGTTACCTCGAAATTGTTTGGGGTAAATAGAAAGATGCCGTCCCCTATCCTCTGCATAGCGCCATCAATGGCATAAGTCACTCCGCTCGCCACATCGAGAATGCGCCTCGCGACATCCTTGCCCAACGCTGAAACATTCACAATTACCGGACGCCTGCTCTTGAGATTATTCGCTATCTCCTGCACATCATCAAAAGCCTTTGGCTCGGAGATGACTAGCCTCGCCTGCCTAGCGGACCGGAGTGATACCAGCTTCCTGGATGATTTCGACTCGGGAAGATCCGCCAAGAACTCATCCTCATCGGCAGTCTCCACTGGTTCGTCCACTGTTTCCTCCTTTGATTCTGCCGTCTCTCCCGCATCGCCAAATCCCATGAAATCGAGGACTCTATCGACAAAGCCCTTCATTTTTGATCCCTCCGCTATGTTGTATCCCCTGAAAAGATCGCCCTGCCAATTCTCACCATATTCGCCCCTTCTGAAATAGCGACTTCAAAATCATGACTCATTCCCATTGAGAGGTACTTCATCGAAATCCAGGGGAATTTCGTCTCACGCGCTTTATGAAAAAGATCCCGGGCCATAGCAAAATATGGCCTTGCTGCTTCAGGGTCGCCGAAATACGGAGCCATGGCCATAAGCCCTTCGATTTCAATGTGATCATAATGCGCGGCCTGTTCCAAAAACGCGAGAACTTCTTCACGCGGGAAGCCAAATTTCGTGGCTTCGTGAGATACCTTGACTTCAACAAAGGCCTTGACCTTTTTCCCGAGCTTCGCAGCAGTGATATTGAGGGCCTCGGCAAGCCTTACGCTATCAAGGGATTGAATCACATCAAACAGTTCGATGGCGCGTTTCACCTTATTAGTTTGTAGATGCCCTATCATGTGCCAACTGACGCCGGACCCAAGCGTTGTTATCTTCGGGTATGCCTCCTGCACCCTGTTCTCTCCCAGAATATCCACGCCGCAGGCCACAACCTCCCTGATGGAGGCCACATCCGCATTTTTCGTGACCACTACAAGGGCGACATCGCCGACCGGGAAGCGAGAATTTTGCCGGGCTTTCTCTATTCGTTCTCTCACTTTCATAAAGTTTTCTCTGATTCTTGACATTTTTCTCCCCCTGATGAGATCATTTCCCCATACCATTCAGCATCCAGGGATTACAAATCACCCTGGAGCCTTCAGGAACCCCATTCAGGATCACGTACTCCCCATCACTGGCCCCTGGCGATACTTTACGCTCGACCGCCCTTTCCCCACGAATTAAATATACATAATGATCCAGCCCCTTCTGGAATACCGCTTCGACAGGCACTGCGACACCCTGAAAGATCCCTTTGACTAATTCCAGCCTCACCACGCGCTTATTATGAACCTCCGGCAGGAAAGCATCGATTCTCAGCGCGGCCGCCACCTGGCCGGAAGGGTTCCGGATTATCCTGGCCGGCCAACGAGACTGGCCAAATTCCGGAAATCTGACCCATACCTTTCCATTCTCACCTCTGTCTATACTCAAATCTGCCAAGGGTATAGCAGTCATCCCCACAGTTTGTATGATCTTGAAGATCTCCTGCCCAGCATCTACTGCCTGTCCATCTATGACTCGCATAGTCTTACTGCCCGAGCGCAGCCAAGATTCAATCTCCTGGGTCTTGCCGCCAGCGAGGATTTTACCTGTCATGCCTTCCATACCGTCAAAGGTGAAAGAAACTATCCCGGGGCTGTCGGACATGATCACCGAAGATACGAGTCCTAACATCTTTTCTTTTGAGTCTTTTTCCTTCTCCAGGCCCCTCGCGATTTTCCTGGCCTTGGCCTCTTCAACGGCCAGCCTTTGGGTGAGCTCGTCGATTCCCTCTTCGATCCGCCTGAGGGATTTCTCGAAAGACCGCGCTCCCCAGATATTACGTTCGGCCCTACGCTGCCTGAGCTTTCTTTCAAGATCCTTCTTTTCCATTTGCAGCGCCAGAATCTGATCTTTTATCCTCTCTATATTGATAGTTGAGACTAGCGTAAAATCGTCAAGAGTCCGCTTTGCCTCGATATATTCGCCCTCGACCCGAGATTGCGCCGGGTCATTCACGATCTGGGCAACAGGTGTGCCTACACGCACAGCTGTTCCTTCGGGCACGATCTTTTCAAGATGCCCCTGAATAGGCGCGATAAAGACCTTCTCGTCCGCTGAAACAAAGGCATCGAAAGTCTCCGAAACTTCGATCACGCGCCTCTCGCATGTGGCGAGCTTGACTGCCTCCGGGACCAGCGTAGATTTCGTGCCGGTATATAGTGACCAGAATATTACTACGGCCCCCAGTAGGATAGCCCATGAGAAAACACTAGATAACACCTTTTTGCTGCGCCGCGGAGTTACCATCTTCCTGCGGCGATGCAGCCTCAAAGGACGGAGATTCCTTGCTCCTATTTCCCTCACGCTCCCACATAGAAGAAATCAATTCTGGTCATTCGGCCTTTCCTTCAACAGCCGCTGCAACTCCTCGAGAAATCTATCAATATCTTTGAACTGCCTGTAGACCGAAGCAAATCTTACATAGGCCACCTCATCTAGTGATCGAAGCCTGTCCATGACCAGTTCACCGATTTCCTGACTTCTCACCTCTCCTTCTAGCTTTCCTCTGAGTTCCCTTTCAACTTCATCCACCAACGATTCAAGCTGCCTGAGGGAGACAGCCCGTTTCTCACAAGCCTTGATGAGCCCGCCCATGATCTTGGCGCGGTCAAAAGGTTCACGCCGGCCATCTTTTTTGACAACGATCAGCGGAATTTCCTCGATGACCTCATATGTAGTAAAACGGCGCTCACATCTTATACACTCCCTCCGGCGCCTGATGGCGGTTCCATCATCGGTGGCCCTGGAGTCGATTACCTTACTGTCAGGAGCGCCACAATAGGGACATTTCATGGTGCGCTTCGCCTTCAATCACGATTGGCCAAATTAGAAACAGGCCGCTGCCAACATGATGATTTCGATGGTCACGGCACGGCTGTCTACTTAAAGTATAAAGATTTGCCGCTGACAGCGCAACAACTCGGGCGGGCATAAAGTTGGCTGATAAGAGGCATATTATGATAGCTAGTCTACGAGAACGCCGCGGGGGTCCACAAGCTCATTCATCTCTACCAATATCACGTCCAACCCTATCTTCTTAATCCTTTCCCATGGGATGACATAATCTTTATACTTGCCAAGAGCCCTCAAAAACCTTCCGGGAGCAGGCACCATGATCGCCTTTATCCTCCCGGTCTCGAGATCAATCTCCAGGTCAGTGATCGGCCCAAGCCTTCGACCATCAATGGTATTGACCACATCTCTCACCCGGAGCTCCGATGTTTTGACAATCATAGGTTCACCCCCGTGCAGCTCACACAGACATTATATGCTGCAGGGGTCGGCTGTGTTACCCATCACTTATTATGTTTAACACTTGATATCACTAGGTCATGATAGAACAATGTAAGTGGGCTCATGAACCGGCTGAGGTTCTTGCTTGAAAAAATAAGGAGATTCTCTCGGGGCTGAAGGCCGGATGTGTTTACCATCGTCCCGAACCGCAGTTTGAGATCTTCAAGGTTGAGTTCGGGGCTGGCTCCGATCCTCATGCTTCCGGAATTCGCAGCTGTCTTCTTATCGCCATTTCTGTCCACAAAGCAAAGGGGTGGAAACAGAATGCACCACCAATTGGCGCCCTGCCCTTTTCCCAGAACGATGCGGAGGGCATCATAATCACCCTCAGGTAAAAAGACATCTCCATAGGCCTTCGCAGGAAAATGCATCCTGCCTATTTCAGCACTTACAGGGTATTTGTCTCCCTGTTCATTCACTACCTGTGCAGCAGCCTGTGAGAATTCCTCGAGATGCTGCTGCAAAACCCTTTGAGCCTGCTCCTTGCTGCTTATTTCATCGAACAGATCATATGCCTTCTCCAGGACAGCATCCCGCACTTTCAGTTTCACCTCTTGATCGTGGGGAAGATTGCTATTGGCGACTACATGAAGACGGATGAGATTGTCCCAGGTGTAGGCACAGTCCGATGCGCTATTCGTTCCCGGACGGTATGTCAATATAATCAACGTCAAGGTTATGAAAAGAATTAGTGCAGCCGTGACTACTCTGATTTTCACGCCGACCTACCTCCATAGATGATTGCGCAGCCACCTACATACACTTGCGCATATGTTTCAGAGCCGCTTTCTCGAGCCTCGAGACCTGGGCTTGCGATATTCCGATCTCTTCAGCTACCTCCATCTGTGTCTTGCCTTCAAAGAATCTGAGTCTCAATATGTTCTTTTCCCGCTCCGACAGTTTTTCCATTGCTTCTCGAATGGCAATTCCTTCAAGCCAGTTGTTGTCCTGATTCTTCTCATCTTTCACCTGATCCATCACGAAAATCGGATCACCCCCATCATGATAGATAGGTTCAAAGAGAGAAATGGGATCCTGGATGGCATCCAGGGCATAGACCACTTCTTCCTCTGGGAGTCCTAGCTCATTTGCGATCTCATTTACCGACGGTTCCCTAGAATTTCTTGTAACCAACTGATCTCGTACCTGCAGCGCCTTGTAAGCCGTGTCCCTCAGAGACCTGCTGACCCTGATGGAATTATTATCCCTGAGATACCGTCTTATCTCGCCTATTATCATCGGAACGGCATAGGTAGAGAACTTGACATTTTGATTAAGATCAAAATTGTCAATCGCCTTTATGAGACCGATGCACCCTACCTGAAAGAGGTCATCCACATATTCTCCTCTGTTGTTGAACCTCTGGATGACGCTCAGCACAAGCCGGAGATTGCCATAAATCAGCTTGTCCCTGGCAGAAGTATCCCCTTTCTGGGCTCTGGCCAGTAATTCCCTCATTTTTTGGCTGGATAATACTGGAAGCCTTGAAGTATTAACACCGCAAATCTCTACTTTGCTGACCAGCATATTGGATCCCCTCCGGCCATTTCCAAAATCTCTCATTCATATTACAAGTATTGCCTTTGAGAACCCTTTTTATACTTTACAGCTGTAGAGAATAGGAGTGAATCGCGTGGGGAGGCTTCCCAACTGAGGATGAGGAAGGAAAGCGGGGAAGGCGGGCAGAAGATGGGCCCTATTCTGCTCGTCTTATCTCCCGCCGCAGCTTTCGAATAATTCTCTTCTCAAGGCGAGATATGTATGATTGAGATATTCCAAGGAGATCGGCTACCTCCTTCTGCGTCTTTTCAACTCCGTCACCAAGACCAAACCTGAGCTCCACTATCTTCTGTTCGCGCCCTGTGAGTCTCTTCATGGCAGTATTGAGCAAAGACTTCTCGAGCTCTTCCTCCAGCCTTCTATAAACTATATCGTTATCAGTCCCCATCACATCGGAAAGCAAGAGTTCATTTCCGTCCCAATCGACGTTGAGTGGTTCATCAAAAGATACTTCTGAGCGTATCCTAGAATTTCTTCTGAGATACATCAAGATCTCATTTTCTATACAGCGCGACGCATAAGTGGCGAGCTTGATCCGCTTTCTCGGGTCGAAGGTGTTTACCGCCTTGATGAGGCCAATTGTCCCAATGGAAACAAGATCTTCAACCCCGATGCCTGTATTCTCAAATTTACGCGCAATATATACAACCAGGCGCAAATTGCGCTCTATCAATTCTCCTCTGACACGCTTATCCCCGACAGCAAGGCGCCCCAGGAGCGCAACCTCCTCGTCAGGAGAAAGCGGCGGTGGCAGTGCCTCACTCGAGCCAATATATAGGATTATCGGCCTAGGCGCCAGTCCGCACCGCATGGCGAAAATGGTCAATCTCAGTCGCATCGAGGGACCGATCTTCTTCACACGTTTTTTAATTCGCGAAAGGCTACGCGTAACCCATGCATAGACACGATATGCTGAATACATTTTGATCTCCCCCCGACAATTCATGTCATGACGCTGACTCAAGCACCTCGGGGTGCAGCAACGCAGAAAAGCCCCCTTCAGATGACAGAGAACGCGTATGGATTCCGATCACTACATTACGGTTTACCATGCCTCTCCTTCCCTCTAGCAGTTTGACACTGTCGGCGCGGAACCCGACTAGCATCCCCTTTTCCTTGCCAATAGAAGAAAACGGTATCAAACGAAATCTAGATGACCATCCTGAAGAAAGGATGCACTCGGAGGCCGTTCCCAGGTCACCAGACTCAAAGGCCATAAAGGCTCTCCGTATCGCGTCCGGCAGGATATACACTATCGCCTGATATTCCAGGATTATCACAGGCGCCCCAGTGATAGGGTCACGCAGCCGGTTACCTGTATCAATTAAAGCGTTGACAGATATCTTTTGTTCGCCAAACCATATTTCTATGGGGACAAAGAAAAGCCAGTCCCGAATCCGTCGGTGGACCAGACCCCACCCTAACTCCGCTACGATGAGGATGGTCCCCAGCGCTCCTATGAACGCGGGTATGCTAGCTCCGCCGGTCAGATATGAAACGGCCATCCCACCTCCGCCGCCGATGATACTGACTACATAGACATAAGCGCATGCCACGCAGAAGCGATCGATCCCCATGTAGCCGAGGCTGATCCACGTTGCGGGAATTATGGTCACAAGAGCCAGGATAGCAGCAGGAGGTATTCCGATGATGTCCATAAAGATCAGAGAAAGCAATATCACATCTACTATAGACGCGAAAAGTGAGCCCAGCAGGAGAGAACCGCATTTGGTTTTGAGTCCTAAGATCCCCGAGCTCGCCCACAGGACTAAATAGTGCATGATGAAGCTCAACCCGCCGCTAATAGAAATATCAGAGAAGAATGCCGGCACTCTACCGCCCCCAGTTGACACCGACTTCCTCTCTTAATTATACGGGTCGGCATACGCGAAATATGTCATTCGCTGAAGAGAGCCAGGACTTCAAATTCAAACAAAAAGAGAGGCATGGATGCCTCTCCTCGCTATAATTCGATTATTCGGACTAACCTGCCGGATACCGGACTCGAGGCCTATCTTCTATCTACGACCTCGCCTCAAGAAGGCCGGGATCTCAAGATCATCCGTGGCAAAAGGCTTTATCTGAACCTCCTCGAGCCCGATATCATCGCTCCTTCGCTCCTCAAATCCCGTGGCTATCACGGTAACTCGGACTTCATCGCGAAGACTCTCATCTATCATAGCCCCAAAGATTATATTGGCATCAGGGTCGGCCGCCTCTGCCACTATTTGCGCAGCGTCATTGACCTCGAACAGCCCGAGATTCGACCCGCCGGTGATATTCAGAAGAACACCCTTGGCGCCCTCTATCGACGCCTCGAGGAGCGGACTCGATATAGCTGCACGGGCCGCCTGCACTGCGCGATCGTCGCCGCTTGCGACTCCAATGCCCATGATGGCAGAACCTGCATTGCTCATGATAGTGCGAACATCAGCAAAGTCCACGTTGATCAGGCCGGGTACAGTTATAAGGTCAGAGATTCCCTGCACTCCCTGACGCAGAACATCATCGGCAATTCTGAAAGCTTCGAGCATCGATGTCTTTTTCTCCACTACCTGAAGAAGGCGATCGTTAGGGATCGTTATCAATGCATCAACCTTATCGTGCATATTGTCATACCCCTTCTGCGCTTGAGCCATACGCCGCCGTCCTTCAAACGAAAAGGGTTTGGTCACCACGCCTACCGTGAGACAGCCGATCTCCCTTGCAATAGCCGCGATCACTGGCGCAGCCCCGGTGCCCGTTCCCCCGCCAAGGCCCGCCGTGAGAAAGATCATATCAGCGCCTTCCATGGCACGCTTAAGGACTTCCTTCGATTCCTCCGCAGCCTCTTGACCTATCTCGGGATTCGATCCAGCACCCAGGCCCTTCGTACGTTTCTCTCCTATTTGTATCTTCGTCGGAGCTTTGGAAAGAGTAAGAGCCTGGGCGTCTGTATTGACTGCTATGAATTCTACTCCTGTCAATTCCGACTCTATCATTCGATTTACTGCATTGGACCCTCCACCGCCGACGCCAATAACCTTTATGTTTGTGAACTGTTCCATCTGTAATTCCATATCGAACACGACCCTACCCCTCCCGATCAAAAAAGCTCCTTGAGCCAATCAAGGAATTGATCGAAGATATTCCCCGCCCTGGCGCGAGCCAGGGGCCCGGTATTATTGCCTGCATGCATGCGGGCGCCATATTTGGCAACCCCGATCCCCCCTGCAAGAGAAGGATCCGACGCTAAATCAGAAAAGCCTATGACATTTCTGGGAGTGCCCAATCTCACCGGCAGGTGGAACACCTCTTGGATCAGTTCCAGCGCGCCGGGCGTATTCACGACGCCGCCCACCGCCAACACTCCACATGGGACCATACCACGGACTATGAAGGAATGCACTTGCTGTTCAGCCATTTCCACCAATTCCCTGAGCCTGGCTTCAATGATATAAGAGAGCATCTCGCCCTTTCCGGCCGGCTGCTGCCTGCCCCTACCTTTGGGAATAAAGTCGCTTCTACCATGATCTGGCTCATTCACGACCAGAGACGAATCAATGATCCTTTGCCTGGCAGACGCTATCTCCTCTTGCGCCCGACGATATTCGCGCTTGAGCCGCTCTGCATCCGCCAAAGGGATACGGAGCCCGACAGCTAGATCGCTTGTGATATTCTGACCGCCGGCAGGAATCACGGATTGATGCAGGAGACGCCCGTCACCCAGCACAGCCACGTGGGTAGCGCCCCCGCCTATATCCAGAATGATTACACCGGCATCCTTTTCCTCAGGATCCAAGATCGCTTCGCCGGTGGCCATTATCTGGAGCACCTTCCCATAAACCTCAAGCCCGGCCAGCTCAACGCTCTTCTGGATATTCTGCGCCATAGTGAGCATTCCCGTGATGATCTGGACCTCCACCTCGAGTCTGGTGCCCTTCATCCCGACAGGTTCCCTTATTCCTCTACATCCATCGATTATGTATTCTGAAGGCAAGATATGTAAAATCTCACGATCCGGCGGCACCAAAGAAAGCTTTGCCGCATGCAATACCCTCTCCACGTCCCTGGAGCTGATCTCATGGTTATCATGGGTAATGGCTATCATGCCATGGCTGTCCTGGCATGTCACATGCAAAGAAGGAACGCCCACATAGACGCCTTCGATATCGACGCCTGACATGCGCTCAGCTAGCTCCACAGCTTCGGAGATTGCCTGAGCGGCAGATGCCAGCTCTACCACGATGCCCTTCTTGACGCCTTTGGAAGGGGCGACACCGATGCCGATGATTTCCGCGTCTCCTGTCTGCCCTGACTCGATTATAACAACTGCAGTCTTCGTGGTTCCGATATCCAGTCCCGCCATTATTTCCCTGCCAGGCAAATCAAGCCCCCCCTGGCCAGACTCACATCAAAGACTACATTCAACAAGGCCTTATGATTTCCTTCTGCTGCCCTCCAGGAGGTGTCTCCTTATGTAGCCCACATTAGTGAATATTCGAATGCTGAATGCCACCGTTGCCCCCAGAAGCAGGTCAACACCCAGCTTATCGCCAGCATATGTCAACAGCGCGGCAAGGAATGTATTAGTAAAAAAACCGCTAAGAAATATAACTCCATCAAATGTCCCCTCTTGCCCGGATCTTATGCCGCCGAAAATCGAATCCAGAGCCGCAAGGATGGCTATGGCCATATAATCAGCATAGCCAGTGGGAAGTTGGACGGGGGTAAATATGCCGATGATGATACCAATAATGAGACCCAGAACCGCAAGGATCATTGAACCTCGCCCCCTGGACTAACAGGTTTCGCATACTTGAAATAAAGACTTCCGTTGTAACCCGGGACAGTGATACTAGCTGATTGCGTTATCTTGACTTGGATACCCCAGGCCTTGAGAGTGTCAATTATGCCATCTCGCATATGAAGCGCGCTATCTAGGGTCTTCGGGTCTCCAATGGCCATTATCAAATAAGGGGGCCCGATACGAGTATTGTTTACTGATATGGTAGGCCCGGCACAGCGGATCTCACTGGTCGCGATGAGTCTCTGGCCATTGACCGAAATCGCCTCGGCCCCTGCTGCAAAGAGTTCATTTGTCACCTTCAGGATATCTTCGTCGTGGACAAGGAAAAGATCGGCGCCTTCCCCGGGCTGAGCCTGTTTCCTGCTATCATCCAGGGTTACGATGACGCCCGGTCCCGTCACTTTCACAAGCCCCGCCACCATTTCCACCCTTGCCAACTCCTGGCGGACCGTCTCGACCGCATGCTCACCTTCCCAGGATTTGACCAGCTGCTGTCTCAGGACAGCTACCTCGTTCTCCAACGCCTCTCGCTGCGATTCGGCCTTTCTCAGCATATCGGTCAAATCCTCGAGCCGCCTTGTAGGGACCATACTGGTCTCGATATATTCCTGGGTGCGAATCTGTGCAACAAGCAAGACTCCTAAGACTATGCAAACAATGGCGACATATAACTGCCATTTTTTAGCGCCCACTCCCGGTACCCTCCCCAAAGAAAGAGAGATTGCTCACTTGAACTAATTATATCGTTCCAGGAGCTTTTGTCGAGGGGAAATGAAGGGGAAGATATGAGGCCCGAGCCTATCTCTCCCTTACCACCGGCCTATCTGTGGCTCTAAGGTCTATCAACCTCACGCTCCGCCCTTCTTCATGTATCTTCGACAAAAGCGCCTCAAAAATGACGGCCTTCCGTTTCATCTCCGAAGCCGGGGCCAAGCCGAATATTGCCCGGACGCCTTCAGGAAGTATCACTTCCACCCCACCGGCATCGGTCACACAGACCTGCGAGATTCTCGAACGAAATGAAGGAGTAAAAGAATCGAGCAAGGACAACGCCTCCTTGTCTCCATGAAATCTGATTTGCGCGCCAACCCTGGCGCTTTCCACATTCACTCCTGCCAGAATAGGCATGGTGGCAAGCTTCACGGTGCTGGATACGCCTAGGACCACGCCATCAGAAGCGATTTCAAGATAATATCCACCATGAGGGACCATTAGCAACGGGTAGCGCTCCTTGATGGTGACCAGAATAGTAGAAGGAAGCTTCCTCCTCACGCTGGCGCTGGAAATGCGAGGGTTTTTCATCAAAAGAGAGGCTACTTTGCTAGGGCTCACTTCAAGGATATTCTGCCCCATTTTCAGCGAGGAATCCAGGATCACTTCCTCTCGGGATAGAAAGCTTGTCCCATTCACTTGTATCTTTGAAATATTGAATAATGGAGAACGGAGAAAACTGAACAAGGCAAGAACGCCCAGGGAAATGATGGTAAGCCTTATCATGCCACTCTTACGATCTTTGCGCCTAGAGATGCCAGTTTCTCTGCCATACGTTCGTATCCGCGTTCGATGTGCCATATATTACTCACCCTCGTCACGCCATCAGCTGCAAGGCCTGCTAACACAAGAGCAGCGCCTCCGCGCAGGTCTGGGGCCTCCACATCCGCCCCGAGAAGCTTGCTTTTGCCATGTATTATCGCAACCCGGCCCTCGAGCTTTATGTCAGCACCCATCCGCCTGAGCTCTTCAATATATCTGAACCTGTTTGGGAAGATATTTTCCGTGATGATGCTCGTTCCCTGGGCAAACGATAGGAGGGCCGACATCTGGGGCTGCATGTCAGTAGGGAAACCAGGGTATGGTAGAGATCGGATGCTTATGGCCTTTATGGGTCCCCTTGCCATCACCCTCATCCTTGAATCTTCTTCTATTATTTCGACCCCTGCTTCCCTGAGCTTTGATGTTACCGCGTTTACATGCTCTGGTATGACATTTTCAACCCAGGCATCTCCGCCGGTGATGGCAACAGCAACCACCATTGTACCCGCTTCGATCCGGTCCGGAATCGGCTGGTACTCTGTTCCAATAAGCCGTTTTACACCATGGATCTTGATAGTATCGGTTCCCGCCCCCTGCACCTTCGCTCCCATTTTATTGAGGAAGTTCTGCTGGTCGACGATCTCCGGCTCGCGGGCGGCGTTACGTATTATGGTGGTACCTTCTGCAAGACATGCTGCCATCATAATGTTCTCCGTGGCGCCAACACTGGGGAAATCTAAGTGGATCTCGGCGCCGGTAAGCTTGCTGGCAGACGCGCAGATGAATCCTCTCTCATCATTAATGTTCGCTCCAAGTGCCCGAAACCCTTTCAGGTGAAGATCTATAGGACGGGGTCCGATATCACAGCCGCCGGGCTGTAAAACCCTGGCTCTGCCGAGACGAGCTAGGAGTGGCCCTAATACCTGGATCGAGGCCCTCATCTCACGCACGAGATTCTCTGGAGCCTCCCATGACGATAGCGCCGAGGGATCGACTATGATTGTATCACTGCCTTTGTATTCTACCTTGGCCCCCAAACCACGCAGCACTCCTATCATAGTCTTGACATCTGTTATATCAGGCATGTTCGAGATCATCGACGGGCTCTCAGCAAGAAGAGAAGCAGCCATCAATTTGAGCGCCGAATTCTTGGCGCTGCTCACCCTGACCGCGCCATGAAGTGGAGCGCCCCCAGAAATTTCATATCGCATTTGATATTCGCACCTCCGGTCAAGTCCCTGGAACTCTCAATTTGGGCCCAACCAATCTGATCTCCGGCTGCAATGTCACACCAAAGCGCTTTCGCACGGTTTCTATGGCGAAAGACATTAATTCCAGGACATCTTGACAGGTGGCATTCCCCAGATTGACTATGAAGTTGGCATGTTTCTCTGAAATCTGAGCACCGCCTATTCTGAAACCCTTGAGACCAGCCCAATCGATATACCTTCCGGCGCCGCCCTCGGTCGGGTTTTTAAAGACGCAGCCAGCGCTCGGATACTCGATAGGCTGCTTCTCGCGCCTGATATCAGAGAGCCGTTTCATCTCCGCTTCGATTTCTTCCCTGATCCCTTTTTCCATCTGGAAGGTAGCTGATATGATCGTCTCATCGCTGTCCTGAAAACGGCTTCCTTTTGTGCGAAATCCAATGGAAGCGCGGTCCAGGATCAAGAAGTCACCTTTGGATGTGAGAACTTCGCATGAGATAACCACATCTTGCATGAATTTCCCATAGGCCCCTGCATTCATAGAGATAGCCCCGCCAACGCTTCCGGGAATCCCTGAGGCAAACTCGAGCCCTGTCAGCGAATGCTCTGCCGCGATCCTACACAAATGAGGAAGGCCGACGCCAGCCTGAGCAATGATGCGAGTCCCCTGTACCTCGATACCATTCAAGAGGCCGCCAGTCCTTATGACGGCGCCCCTGATCCCATCATCAGAGACCAGCAGGTTCGTGCCATTCCCAAGAACCATGAAAGGCATACTAATGCTACTGAGATACAGGATACACTTCTGGAGGTCGGCGACATCCTTGGGTTCGATGAATAGATCCGCGGGGCCTCCGATGCGGAATGATGTATGATCGGACATGGGCTCTGATGTGATGACTTTGCCCCTGATCAATTTTCGTAGTTCCTGGGCTGCTGTTTCAAATTCCACTATGATTCCCCCGGACAGAGAATCGGTTCCTTTTTAGCATCTCAGCTAGACGAAGGCCCGCCTTCCATATATCTCCAGCACCCATGGTTACTACCAGATCTCCGGGTTTTACAATCTGAAGAATTTTTGAGATCAGATCTGAAAAATTTGGAGAAAAAAAGACCTCCCGCTTCTCATATTCGCGTACGGCCTGAGCCAATCGTTCCCCCGATACCCCGGGTATTGGAGATTCTCCCGTGCCGTCACTATAGATCTCGGTTATGAAGATCTTATCTGCATCCGAAAAAGCTCGAGCAAACTGGTACATCAAAAGCCCGGTCCTTGTGTAACGTTGGGGCTGGAAAACGGCCAAGATCCGGCGATTGGCGCCATGTCTCAGAGCTGCCAGGGTAGCCATGATCTCCGTAGGATGATGAGCATAGTCGTCTACTATCATCACACCCCCAACTTCATCGATGAGCTGACATCTGCGCTTCGCTGCGCGGAAACCCTCAAGAGAGGATGCCACCTTTTTGAAATCGATGCCCAATTCCATCGAAACCGCTATACATGCCAGGGCGTTAGATATATTATGCAATCCAGGCACATTGAGTGACACCGATCCAAGTTCCTGGCTTCCTCTCCTTACAGAGAACCTGGACCCAAATCCAAGGGTGGATATGGAATCCGCCGTGAACTCGACCGGCTGCTTCAAGCCAAAAGAGACGATTCGCCGTGGGAGATCCTGCATGATCTCCCTCAACCTCGCATCGTCTGCGCACAGGACTGCACATCCATCCTGCGGTAGATTCAACAGGAACGTCCTAAATGCCTGTATGAGGGTCTCCACATTCCCGTAATAATCAAGATGATCGTTATCGACATTCGTTACCACCGCTATTGTAGGATACATCTTCAGGAAAGATCCGTAGGCCTCATCTGCTTCAACAACCATATAGCGACTTTTGCCGAAACGGGCTCCTATACCGAGGTTGCTGATTTCTGCGCCGATCAATGTGGTAGGGTCAAGTCCTGCATCTATCAAGACCGTGGCGATCATGGCGGTGGTAGTCGTCTTGCCATGGCTGCCAGTCACTGCTATCGAGAATCTGTCCTTCATGAGAGATCCCAGAAATTCCGCGCGGGACACGACTGGAATGCCGAGTTCCTTTGCCCTCACCACCTCCACATTGCCCTGGGAGACCGCATTGGTCACCACGACCAGATCAGCGTCACCGATGTTTCCTGCATTATGCCCTACTGCCACTTTTGCGCCGAGTTTACCCAATTGCTGCAACCTGGGTGAATCCTTCATGTCCGACCCGGTAACCTCATACCCCATTTCAAGAAGGATCCGGGCCAGAGAACTCATCCCGTATCCACCTATTCCAACAAAGTGAATCTTTCTGTGCACGCGGCTCTCCCCTTCCCCTAAAACTAATGGAAACCGCCTCATGCCTTATGACCTGATTTTATGTTCAGGCCCCGGTCGGTATATCTCATCCTATGATCCCTTTTTCTGATGTGTGCTAGAAGACCGGGCGCGGCTTGTCCTGGAAATGATTTTCTCCACAGCATCCACTATCTGCCACACCGAATCCGGCCTGCCTATAGCCTTGCTGGCCGAGGCCATCCGGGAGAGCCTGGAGGGGTCCATAAAGAGGGAGACAATGGTTGATGCCAGGACCTCCCCTGAAAGCCTCTCCTGAGGGATTACGATAGCCGCCCCAGCCTTTTCGAGAACCTGGGCATTACGTTCTTGATGAGCGCCAGGCGCTCCTGCAAGCGGTATCAGTATAGCCGGAAGTCCCCGGGCAGTCACCTCTGCGACACTGCCCCCGGCGCGCATCACCACCAAATCCGCTGCGGCAAATGCAGATGGTATATCATACAAATACGGCGTCAGTACAATATCTCCACCAGGTCCTGCATTTATTCCCTTTTCCTGAAGCACTCCCTTCACCCGTTCAAAGTCCCTAGGCCCGGTTTGGTGGATTATCTGTATCCGGGGGATCTTGAGGATGTCAGGGTAAGCATCACATATGGCATTATTTATTGCTGCCGCGCCAAGGCTGCCTCCATAGACGAGGATCGTGGGGCGATCGGGTTTGAGGCCCAAAGATGATGCCCCATCTCCACGTTTCCGCAGGATGATCTCGGGCCTCACCGGGTTCCCAACCACAAGGACCTTGCGCGGATCAGGGAAATAGCTTTTGGACTCCTCGAAGCTCGCGAACACCACCTTCGCGATACGCGATAAAACTCTGTTGGTAAATCCAGGCACTACATTCTGTTCCTGTATCACAACAGGAATTGACAACACCCTGGCTACCGGCAGCACCGGGCCACAGATATACCCTCCGGTGCCGATCACTATATCTGGGCGAAATCTCAAGAGAAGGCTTACGGCGCTTATTAAGCCCAGGGATGCCTTTCCCAGGGCCGCCAGAGACTTCGCCGACACACGGCGTTCAAGCCCCATCATATCTATAGTGGTTATCTCAAATCCTTCTCTTGTCACGAGATCCCTGTCCGGCCCCCTGCGGGAACCGATGAAGTGTATCTCGGCATCTGGATGGCGAGATTTGATGGCTTTAGCGATGGTGAGAGCCGGGTATACATGCCCCCCGGTCCCCCCACCAGCAAATAGTATTCGCAAGGTCATGACCTTCCCCTCACATATCGCGAGATATTGAGCAGAATTCCTATCGAAGACAGGGTCACTACCAGTGATGATCCCCCAAAGCTTATAAGGGGAAGAGGTATCCCGGTGATCGGAAGTATCCCGGAGACTACCCCGATATTTATCACCGCCTGGAGGACCACCATCGATGTAATGGCTGTAGCCAGGAGGCTGGCAAAAGGATCTGATGTAGCCAGGGCGACCCTGAACCCTCGCCAGGCGAAAATGAAAAACAGAATTACAACTGTCGCTGCGCCGACAAAGCCTAATTCCTCCCCGAGCACGGCAAAGATAAAGTCGGTATGCTGTTCAGGCAGGTATAGAAACTTCTGCCTGCTACGTCCAAGGCCAAGACCGAATATTCCACCAGATCCCAAGGCAAGCAGTGATTGGATGATATGAAAACCTGATCTCAAGGGATCATCCCATGGATGAAGGAAGGCCAGAAATCTCCTCCTCCGATAGTCTTCGGCGAAGACAGCCGCGATAAATGCTGGAATCCCCACAATCCCAAGCCCGATCAGGTGACTTGTGCGTGCTCCGGCGACGAACAGCATGACCAGAGTGACTCCGGCGATGGAGGTGGCAGTTCCAAGGTCTGGTTCGAGCATTATCAGTCCGAAGACGATTCCAAGGAGCAACAGCACAGGGACTACCCCTTTGAGAAAGCTCTTTACTTCTTCGGGATCTCGGGAAAGATAAGATGATAAAAAAACCATCATGCCTACCTTTGCCAGTTCCGATGGCTGGAAAGTGAAGATCCCCCTCACCCCTAACCAGCGTCTCGATCCACTGATCATCAGGCCGACTCCGGGAATGAGCACCACTATCAAGAGAACCAATGTCACCACCAGTATAGGGGCGGCGAACCTCCTAAGAAGCCGGTAATCAATATGCATCATGAATATCATGGCGATTACCCCGATCACCGACCAGAGTAACTGGCGCTTCAGGAAATAATAAGAGTCACGATAGTATTCATAGGCCCTCACCGAACTTGCGGAAAAAACCATGACTACACCGATTCCCAGGAGGATAAGAGTAACCATGAAGAGTGTCAAATCGGGCGCAGCGCCAGGCGCGGCCACCCTATTCCGATGTCGCCTCACTCATCTCACCTCCCAAGGCCTTTCGTTGCAATGATCCCGAGGACGGCAAAAACTGCGGATATGATCCAAAAACGAACCACCACCTTCGGCTCGAGCCATCCCGATAGTTCAAAGTGGTGATGAATGGGGCTCATCTTGAAGATCCTTCTGCCTTTCGTCACCTTAAAGAATGCAACCTGAATCATGACAGATAGGGCTTCAAGCACAAAGACGCCCCCCACAATAGCTAGCGCCAATTCTGTTTTCGAGAGAAGCGCGATGGCCCCAAAGGCGCCTCCCAATGCCAGAGATCCCGTGTCACCCATGAATACCTGAGCTGGATGGGCATTGAACCATGAAAAGCCCAGGCAAGCCCCCGCGATACTGGCAGCAAACGCGGCGAGGCCTGTGTATCCCAAGGAATGGCATATTACCACGTAGGCCAGAGCTGCTATCGCAGAAGTGCCTGCAGCCAGTCCATCCAGACCATCTGTAAGATTCACGGCATTTGACGATCCTACGACTGCAAAAATGGCAAGAGGAATATAAAACCATCCGAGATCTATAGTCTGATTGATAAATGGTATCCAAATGGCAGAGCCAAGCTCAGGTCTGGAAAGACAGTAGAGAGAGAGTATGCCTGCCAGGAACACCTGGCTCGCCAGTTTCGCCCGTGCCCTGAGTCCCAGGGAACGATGGGTAATGATAGCAAGGAAATCATCCGCCAGACCAATTATGCCAAATCCCAGAGTAATAAAGAGAGCCCAGAGCACGGATGTATCATCACGCGCCACAGCCAAAATGGCGGCAGCGATGCTGAATAGAATTATGACCCCGCCCATAGTAGGGATCCCTGATTTCTTCAGATGCTCTTTGGGGCCGTCAAGTCTTACATTCTGGCCAAATTTGAGTATAGTAAGCCTCCTGATGACAGGAGGCCCCAGAAGTAGACTGATGATGAAAGCAATCGAGGCCGAGATGAGAGCCTTATCCAATCTCATCGCCGCCCTTCAGATACCGTATTACGCTATCCGCTACCTCGTCTAGATGGAGCTTCCGTGATGCCTTTACAAGGACTACATCCCCGGGCTCCAGGATCCTGATAAGCATCGACGCAGCATCAGACGGCACATCGAAGGAATAGGCATTCCCAGAGAAAGCAGGAAATTCGCCAGACTTCATCGCGTCCGTATACCCCTGGGCCATTCCGCGCCCTCGCTCCCCAACTGTTATGAGCACATCCACCCGCAGCTCGGCCGCCAGACGTCCTGCCTCAATGTGGGCCATTTCGCTTGCCGCGCCAAGCTCGAGCATGTCCCCCAAGACCGCGATCCTCCTCCTGCCCTTCCCAAACTCCGCTTGAGTTTTCAGGGCAGCCTCCAGCGACGCGGGGCTCGAATTATATGCGTCATTAATGATCATGATGTTCCGAGGAAGCTCGGTGATCTCCATCCTCATCTTGCTAGGAAGGAAATTCATGAGCCCCTCCTCGACCTCCTGAGCGCCAAACCCTAGGGCAAAGGCTGCAGCTGCCGCTGCTAACGCATTCACAACATTGTGGACTCCCGGCATAGGTATTCTAAACCTCCCGGACCAGAGAGGAGTGACAAATGTGGCTATGCTCCCCGCCTTCCCCGCGCTTTGAACATCCTTCGCTCTTATATCAGCCATTTCACTCATTCCATAAGACAGGACCCTCGCTGCCGTGCGATTTCGCATGGCAAGGACCCTGGGGTCATCGGCATTTAGTATGGCAAATCCATCGTGGGGCAAGGATTCCACAAGCTCTGATTTCGCCCTTGCGATATTCTCTATGCTTCCAAGGAGTTCTAAATGCGTCAAACCGACATTAGTCACAACCCCAACCTTGGGGCATGCGATCTCCGCCAGCGCCCGGATTTCACCAAGTCCCCGCATTCCCATCTCCACCACGCAGCAATCCGTTGCCCTATCGAGACGAAGGAGTGTGAGAGGCAGCCCGATTTCATTGTTGAAATTGGCCTCGTTCTTGATCACGTTGAATCTTGTGCCGAGAATGGCTGCGATCATGTCCTTCGTCGTGGTCTTTCCAGTGCTTCCCGTAACGCCGATAGTGAGGATATCAAGCTGTTTCCTTATATATTGGGCCAGAAGCTGAAGAGCCTTAAGAGTATCCGAGACCCGAATCATACATGGGCCGGCCGTAGAAGCCCCCACCCCGATATATTGACCCATTCCGGGGATATCCTGAAGCTCGCGGGAGATTACTGCCCCAGAAGCTCCCCTTTGGAGCGCGCTATGGACATAATCATGCCCATCATGCTTCTCACCGCGAAGGGCAAAGAAAAGATCCCCACATCTCAGCGTACGAGAATCTATGGAGACACCCTTGATTTGCCCCTCCATATCTCCAGATATGAGCCTACCATTGACTGCATCCAGCAGCTGCGAAATAGTGATCTCCAGCATAGCACGTGAGCTGCCTCAAACCCTTCCTGTATCTTCCCAGGTTCGCGGGTCATCCAGCGGAACTCAGACCCTCCCCTCCTGCAATATCTCTCTGGCAACCAATCGATCATCAAAGTCAATGGTGCGATCCCGGAAGATCTGGTAGGTTTCATGTCCTTTACCGGCGATGATAACCGTATCCCGGGCCGCTGCCAGGCCGATGGCCCTCCGGATGGCTTCTTTCCTATCCAGGATGATCTCATAATCTTCAGGGCTCTTTCCTGCAGAGACTACGCCAATCTCTATCTCTTTCGCAATTGCCTCCGGGTTCTCGCTTCGGGGGTTGTCTGAGGTTATGACAATATGATCCGCCAGGCGGGACGCTATTGCTCCCATTATTGGGCGCTTCCCCCTATCACGGTCCCCCCCGCAGCCAAAGACGACGATTACCTTTCCTCTCGTAAACTCCCTGGCCGATCTCAAGATATTCTCCAATCCATCAGGAGTATGAGCATAATCAACTATCACGGTGAAATCCTGGCCGTTATCCACTGTTTCGAAACGACCGGGAACGCCGGCAGCCCCGTGGAGACCCTTTTCTATATCAGCCAACGGGATTCCCAATGTGACCCCCGATGCCACCGCGGCAAGGGAATTATAGACATTGAAACGCCCGGCCAGTTTCATATCTATCTGTACCTGGCCCTGAGCCGTCTTTGCCTTATAGGATAGCCCATGCATGGACAATCTCACATCTTCAGCCACCACATCCGCTGATCTTTCCAGGCCATATGTCACCACAGGAACGGTCGCGCGCTTCATGATAGTATCACTGTTAGGATCATCGACATTGACGATAGCATATTTCTTTCCGGACTTGCTGCCCTCCTGGGTTCCGAGATCTTGAAAGAACCTGGCCTTAGCATCGAGATAATTCTCGAATGTGCCATGGAAGTCCAGATGATCTTGAGTGATGTTGGTGAAGACGCCGATATCGAAGTCCAGGCCTCGTATTCGCTCCAGGACTATTGAATGCGAGGAAACCTCCATCACAGCATGGCTGATCCCGAGATCCAGCATCCGCCGGAGAAGGGCCTGGAGGTCTGAAGACTCCGGTGTCGTATGGATGGCCTTTTCTACTCTATCTCCCAGCATATTGTGTATGGTGCCTATCAATCCAGTGGGGTGGCCACCTGCTTCAATAATGGCTTTGATAAGATGCGTGGTAGTAGTCTTGCCATTGGTCCCGGTAACACCGATGAGTTTCATTTTGCTAGAAGGATTATCCCAAAAGGACGCAGATAGATCAGCCAGGGCCTTCCGGGAATCCCCGACCTTGACCACCGTGACTGATTCGGGGACTGAAACGTCCCGCTGGACCGCTACTGCAACCGCCCCCCGGCCTACCGCCTGGTCGACAAAATCATGCCCATCACGCTTTTCCCCGGGGATGGCCACAAATAGGTAGCCCTGCTCGACTCTACGTGAATCATATGTTATTCCCTGGATGGGCACATCCTTGTCCCCGGATACATGGACCACATCTGCATTCCCCAGTATCTCATGCAAGAGTTTCATAGTCACGACGCTTCTCAATCTCCTTCCTGAAAATATGCGCGTATCGTCGATTTTCGGGGAACCATGACCCCAGGGACAGGATCTTGTCGTTGGCACCAGCCGGCACCCTCAGGCTGGACCCGGAGATCAGAGCTACCGGCAACAATTATGGCTGAACGCATGTCGAGCCCCTTGAGATCCGGCACCTTGACCTCCTGGTTCTCCTTATCATTATATGGTAGAGCGTCATTGAAATAAAGAATGATACAGGTTTTTTCTGCCACCTTCACTCCAGGTTTGGGAACTTGCTCTGCCACTATCTCTCCTTCGCCTTCCGTGCGCACGAGGAATCCTTTAGAGGTAAGGACCTCCTTGGCTTCATTGAAGGTCAATCCGCGCACATTGGGCACCTCAACTTGCTCCTGTTCTTTCCCTTCATCTTCTTTGACGATCGCCGCTGGAACCTTCAAATATCTCAGGGAGTCCTCGACTATGCTCTTGAAAACAGGGGCAGCTATTACACCGCCATAGGATATTCCACAATCGGGTTCATCGAGGACCACCAACACGGCTATTCTCGGGTCGTCCACCGGAGCGAATCCCAGGAACGATGATATTCTTTTTTCACCATAGCGCCCCGCCTCAGGCTTCTCCGCCGTCCCAGTCTTGCCTGCCACCCTGTAACCCTTAATCTGCGCACGGGTGCCAGACCCATTTACTACCACCGACTCCAATATCACCGAGAGTTCCTTAGCGGTCTCCGGACTTATAACCTGGCGAACGGGCACAGGCTGAAATTCCTTTACCAGATCTCCATTCGAATCTACTATCTTTTGAACCAAATACGGCCGCATGAGCATCCCGTTGTTAGCAATGGTGCACAGCGCGCTTAGCAATTGAAGAGGTGTTACAGAAATGCCCTGGCCAAAGGAAATATTTGCAATCTCTACAAGACCTACCTTCTTTTCCTGTTGTAGCATACCCGAAGCTTCGCCGGGAAAATCCACATTCGTTCTCTCTCCGAATCCAAAAGCGCGAATATACTGGTAAAATTTCTCCTTCCCCAGCTTAAGTCCTATGCTGGCAAATACGGGGTTGCAGGAGTTCTCAGTGGCTTCGACGAAAGTCTGGCTTCCATGGCCACCAGCCAGCCAACACCTGACATACCTATCTTCCACCTTTATGTAACCTGGATCGAAAAACGGCGTTTCGGGACGGACCACTCCCTCATTAAGGGCCGCAGCTGCCGTTACGATCTTGAATGTAGAGCCGGGCTCATATGCATCAGTCAAGGCTATATTACGGCGATTGACTGCCGGGTAATCAGAGTATCTATTGGGGTCATATGTGGGCCTGCTGGCCATTGCTAGGATTCCGCCGGTCTTGGGATCCATCGCAATGATTATGCCTCTCTTTGACTTTGTTTCCTTCATGGCCCTATCCAATTCACGCTCGGTTATATATTGTATGACTTCATCTATCGTCAGGTAAATATCACAACCATCAACTGGAGGAACAAATCTATGGATCCCTCCGGGGATTTCTCGGCCAGTGGCATCGCGTTCAGCCTCTATCTCGCCTCTCTTCCCCGAGAGGTATCTGTCATATTCCAATTCCAGCCCTTCCAGGCCCTGGTTATCAATGCCTGCAATACCCAGGACATGGGCGCACAGGCTTCCTTTGGGGTAAAATCGCTGCCCCTTTTCTGTAAATCCAATGCCCGGAAGCTCTAGTTGTTTCACTGCATGAGCCTTGTCCTCATCTACCTTACGTTCAATCCAGACGGTAGCCTGTTTCCGGGTGAGCTTATCGAGGATCTCCGCCCGTGGTAGCCCAAGGGCTCTTGAGAGAGCCTCAGCTGCGGCATCGGGATTCTTCACCTCTGCAGGCACCGCATATATGGAATCAGCGCTGACGCTGACCGCCAGCTCGCGTCCGTGACGGTCGCGAATAGTCCCTCTCCGCGCGTCAACAGGCACAGGGTAAAGCCTTTGGTCGAGGGCAAGGCCCTTGAAATGGTCATATTGTATGACCTGTACATAAAACAGACGTCCCTCCAATATCGCCATGAAAAGGACGACCCCTAGAAATAAATAGGCTGTACGCCTTCGCATCAACAAGGTCGTGTACATGATAACCCCACCCACTTCGAGAGTCCATGAGGGCGGAAGATTCTCCATAGGTCAATGCTCCGCCGCGCTCCCGGCATCAAAACCATCTGGCGACAAAGACCGACATGAGGCCCAGGATCGAATCTCTGGATGAGGAGCCGAGAACCGTCAAAAGGTGGGCGACCAGCGGTCTCTGGTTCTTTCTCGCCTCGCTGGCAATGGCTGTATTTCCATTTGACGGTGGGGAGATCACGATGTATTCAACCTTATCTGGATCAATCATGCCGAGCCGAGCGCGAGCCTCTCTTTCGACCCGCTCGAGAGAAGATAATTGAGATGCTAGAAACCTTAAACGCTCATGTTCTGTCCTGACTTCATGGAGCTTTCTCTCCACCTGGGCAAGACGATACCCTTCCACGATAGTTGCCGCTTCTATGGATAAGAAGGATAGAGCAAGGGCCGCGCATAGCCCAATGGCGACTCCTCGTACGACCATAGGATTGAGTCTGATACTGGTTGCGGGCTTTGCCCGTCTTAGACCACCTTCAGTTCGACGAATCGGTTGCTGCACCATATCCAGAGTTCTCAGCTGAGCAGCATTAGCCCTACCCATAATTATTCCTCCTCAAAAGCTGGTAGAACCCTTTCCGCAACCCTTAGCCTGGCGCTGCGAGCCCTGGGGTTCTGGCTTGACTCGTCCGGACTCGGGGTCACAGGCTTCTTAGTAATGGGAGACAAGAGGGGTTCTGCAAGAAATGCTCTCTTCACGATCCTATCTTCAAGAGAATGATACGAGATCACTACAATACGTCCACCCGGGAACAATAGGCCAGGCGCTGATTTCAGAGTCTCCTCCAAAGCCCCGAGTTCGTCATTTACCGCGATTCTGAGAGCCTGGAAGGTGCGTCTTGCCGGATGAGGACCTCTCCTCCGATATGCCGCCGGGATGGCCGCCTTGATGATGTCTACCAACTGCCCTGTGGTCGAAATCTCATGAAACCTGCGCTTCTCCACGATGAACCTCGCTATACGACGCGCAAATCTCTCCTCCCCGTATTTATCTATGATCCTTGCCAGCTCTTCCTCCGGAAGGCTGTTCACTAAGTCCCTGGCAGTCACAGACGCCTCTTGATTCATTCGCATGTCCAGAGGTGCGTCAGTGCTGAAAGAAAAGCCTCTATCAGGCTTGTCCACTTGATGAGATGAGATACCCAGGTCCATCAATATCCCATTTACATATTTGAACCCGAGTTGCTCAAGTATCGAAGGCAGACGCCTGAAATCCCCATGGATGAGCCGCGCTCTGCCGCCAAACTGAGCCAGGGATTCAGTCGCCGCCTCTATTGCCTCCCTATCTCGATCGATGCCAACCAGAATCGTATCTTCAGGGGTTGCACGAAGAATCGCCTCTGAATGACCGCCCCCGCCTACCGTGCAATCAACATAGACTTCATTTGCCCCATGCGTCCTCTTGCCGAAGACCAGAAAGTCCAGGACCTCATTTGTCATGACCGGGATATGATACAATTGCCTCAGCCACCCTTTATGTCAAATCAACCCGGGCTTACCAGGTGTTCAGCTATCTCCTCGTAGGATGCCTCAGCACGCTTAGAATACTCATCCCAGATCGGCGCGCTCCAGATTTCTATCCTTGATGAGACTCCAATTATAACCACTTCCCGATCAAGCTTCGCATATTCTCGCAGGTGTGCCGGGATCATGATCCTGCCCTGCTTGTCCAGCTCACACTCCGAAGCGCCTGCGAAGAACAAACGGCTGTAAGCCCTAGCATCACCCTTTGACAGCGGAAGCAAGGCCAGCTCCTGGCTCCTCTTTTCCCACTCCTGAATGGGAAATAGGAAGAGACATTGATCGAGGCCTTTGGTGACCACCGAGTGCTGCCCCAGCTCGTCCCTAAAGCGAGAGGGAATGATGACTCGCCCCTTTTCATCTATGGCATGTTGGTATGATCCTATAAACACATTATCGGCCCCAATCCACCACAATGCCCCACTTTGCTCCACTATGACAATTTTTCTCTTCTATAAAGATCCTGCAATTCCTTCTTTCTGTGACCAAAGAAATAGAAATAATCGCGAGGTCCATTCCGGCAGATTGCTCCATGCCGGGCGTACACGACTAAGGCAGGAGCCTGGGGCTCCTGCCTATAATCCGAGCAGACCATATTCTACGTAGACCCACATGCTGCCGTCGCCATAGTCGCAATCTTATTGGCCCACGGCAGCCTGGATGGGGCCTTTTCGCCTTGGACGGCCTGATCTCTGGGATACTCGCCTCTCTATCGACATGAGATATACGGTCTTTGTGCCAGAATCGAAACTGCGGCTTACAAAACCTTCCTTTGCAAAACCACAGCTTTCGTAACATTTGATGGCTCTTATATTATCTCTATAGACCCTAAGGTAGATGCGCTTGAGTCCAAGCTCATTAAACGCAAATGCAACCAGAGCAGACACAGCATCGCGACCATAGCCTTGATTCCAGTAATCCTTATTCGCGATCCTGATGATCAACTCGGCCTCCCCAGCCCTCCAGCTGATCTCGGCTAGGCCGATATCCCCAATCATCTGGCCGTCCTTCGTCCAGACACCAAAAATCTTGCTATTCCGACCATTGATCATTCGCCTATACCATTCATCATGGGTAAAATGCCCTTTCGAATCCCAACCGATCAGACCCTTTATCTCCTCGTCCTCGTTCCACGCGGTGACTATCTTGATATCTTCCTCGGTGAGGGGGCGTAGCGCCACCTTTGCTCCAGAAATCAATTCCGTGACACCTCTTCCTCCAGAGCAACCCACCTCACATCCCTGGTTAAGACTAATTCGCCAACAGAGCCATATCACCTTTATGTAATTCTATCCGGTTTCGGGAGAAGAGCCCAACATGATCAACAAGAAATACGCTTGTCAACGCTAGCGCGGCTGGACAATGAGCTTTATGGCGGTCCTCTCCTCACCATCGATCTCGACGTCTGTGAAAGCAGGTATCATGACCAAATCAACACCGCTAGGCGCCACAAATCCCCGGGCAATGGCCACGGCTTTCACGGCCTGATTGAGGGCACCCGCTCCAATCGCCTGGATTTCCGCGCTACCCCTTTCCCGAACGACACCTGCAAGCGCACCGGCTACCGAATTTGGATTTGACTTCGCTGATACCTTTAGGACATCCATTCTTCAGCAAGCCTCCTTTATCTATCCGACATTCTCTGGCATGTGTTGCTCCCCGCGTGATCCCGCCGAATCATCTAATCATCCAGAACCTGATTTATCCTGGTTATATTGATCGCCTGGCCTGTTTCGTCACAGGCATCGATGATGACTCCCCCGAGGACCACCGGCCCCTGCGCCACCTCGAATTTGACAGGGAGCTGGGACGTGAATCTTTCGATCACAAGCTCCTTCTTGAACCCGATTATCGAATCCCGAGGCCCCGTCATCCCCACATCTGTTATGTACGCTGTCCCGTTAGCAAGTATCCTCTCGTCCGAAGTTTGAATATGGGTGTGGGTACCAATAACGGCCGTGACCTTACCATCGAGAAACCACCCCATCGCTGCTTTCTCAGAAGTGGCCTCTGCGTGGAAATCCACCACGATCACCCGGCATAGAGGAGAAAGCCTCTCAAGGATTTCCCCTGCGACACGGAAGGGAGAGTCAAGGGGATCCATAAAAGTTCTTCCGGCCAGGTTGATGATACCTACGTCCCTTCCATCCTGTAGATGGAATACGCAGTCCCCGCGACCGGGAGCCCCAGGTGGATAATTGGCTGGTCGAAGGACCCTAGGATCTGATTCAAGAAATCCCGTGAACTCCTTCTTCTTCCATACATGATTCCCGGTAGTTAGTATATGAACGCCAGCCTTGAACATTTCCTCCGCCGTCTCTGCCGTAAGCCCCATTCCTCCTGCCGCATTTTCACCATTTACAGCCACAAAATCTATTTCATGTTCTGTGATGAGTCGCGGCAAGATTTTCGCAAGGGCTCTCCTGCCTGGCCTGCCTATAACGTCGCCTATAAAAAGAATTCTCACTCAACAAAACACCGCCTGCGAAATAAACTCGCTACCTGCGTCCCTGTGCGAGTTTATTGAAGATCACGACCCGCCCTTCCTCTCTAAACCCTATGAGCTTGGCCCCTTCCCTCGATTCTCTCAGATCATCCAACATATTTGCGATCATTTCGTCCTGCGCCATCCGTTCCTCTTCCATCAACGCAGCCTCATGGTCTACCACGAGGTTCCTGGCGAGGACTTCATTGGCCAGGTCAATTATCAGGGAGATCTCATCGTGGGTGAGTGTCATGACGTCCCGTCGTATCGTAATGAGACAGAAATTGCCGGCCTCAGTTTTATCTACTTCAAACTGGGAAGGCTCTATATCGATGAGAGATTGATAGCTGGAAAGGCTTTCACGAAGCTTCTTCTCAAATGCATCAAGAAGCTCTTTGAACGACCTCTCTTTTTCAGGCTTACCGGCATGTTTTCTGATTATGAGAGTGAACTTGAGACACCTGCCGCGGGGATCGAATCTCACCGTTGCAATCTCGGGGTAGCGAACCAAAATGGACATGAGCAAGTTAACACTGGTTTGTGCCCGATCATCTAGTTCATGCCTCGGCCATCCCATTGCTGCATCCCCTTTCTAGCACCCGATGCCGCTGGCCGGGGTTTACCCCCCGCCAGCGAGATCAGGCTTCCCATTACTTTGCCCAGTCCACTGCACGTGTTTCTCGTATGACTGTGACCTTGATCTGTCCAGGATATTCTAAATCCTCCTCCACTTTCTTGACAATATTCTTAGCGAGCCGTATGATGCCGAGGTCATCAACCTTCTCGGGTTTCACGATGATTCTTACTTCTCTACCCGCTTGAATAGCATACGCCTTTTCGACACCATCAAATGAGTCCGCTATTCTCTCAAGTTTCTCAAGGCGCTTTATATAAGCATCAAGAGTCTCACGCCGCGCTCCCGGCCTCGCGGCCGAGATAGCATCGGCTGCCTGAACCAAGACCGCTTCAACAGTCCTTGGCTCCTCATCTCCGTGGTGAGCGCAGATAGCATGAATGACCTCGGGACTCTCCTTATATTTCCTTGCCAGTTCAGCGCCTATCTGCACATGCGGGCCTTCGACATCATGGTCCACGGCCTTTCCGATATCATGCAGCAACCCTGCCCTTTTTGCCAGCGCTATATCCGCGCCCAGCTCGGCAGCCATTACCGACGCAAGATTCGCGACCTCCATAGAATGCATGAGCACATTCTGTCCATAACTGGTCCTGTACCTAAGCCTTCCGAGAAGCTTAATGAGTTCAGGATGGAGGCCGATCACCCCGGTTTCGACCGCGGCCCGTTCACCCTCTTCCTTTATTGTATTCTCAACTTCCTTCTGGGCCTTTTCCACCATTTCCTCTATCCGTGCCGGGTGGATCCGGCCGTCGCTCACCAGTTTTTCGAGGGCGATACGGGCGACCTCTCTTCTCACAGGATCAAATCCCGAGAGAATTACAGCTTCAGGGGTGTCGTCGATGATGACATCTATGCCAGTCAATGTCTCCAAGGTCCGGATATTTCTTCCTTCACGCCCTATGATTCGGCCCTTCATCTCGTCATTCGGTAAGGCCACCACGGATGCAGTAGCCTCAGCCACTTGTTCCGCCGCAGACTTCTGAATGGCGAGCGAGATCACCTCTCGAGCGCGCTTATCAGCTTCCTCCCTCGCGCTCGCTTCGATCTCCCTGATCATCATGGCAGCCTCATGTCGGACTTCATTCTCTATCTCCTTCAACAAGAGCTCTCGGGCCTGCTCAGAGGAAAGTCCGGAGATTCTTTCTAATTCGGCCCTCTGCCTGGCAAGGAGTTCGTCCAGCTCCTGCCGCGAGCGGTCAAGTTCCTGAGATCTGCGATTGATGCTCTCTTCCTTTTTTTCAATAGCATCCGATTTTCGATCGAGCTGTTCCTCCTTCTGCAGAAGCCGCCGCTCGATCCTTTGCAGCTCAATTCTTCTATCCCGAATCTCCCGGTCAAGCTCAGCCCTGATCTTGTGACTTTCTTCCTTAGCTTCAAGCGTAGCCTCACGGATCCTCGCCTCAGCAGCCCTTTCCGCCTCTTCAACTATCTTCTTGGCGGCCGTCTCTGCTGACGCAATCTTCGCCTCGGCGCTAAGTTTACGTAGAAAATAACCGATAGCAATACCGGCAATGAACAAAAAAATCATGCCTACGCCGATCCCAATTACATTAATACTCTCTCCACCTCCAATCCCCTTGAAAGGGCTCAACATATGCCGATGAAGATGTCCTCTTGAGGATCCATCAATATTCGGCTGAAATCTCTCAAAATCGGCCAGAATCGCCGATTCAAGCCCGCTACTGTCGAGCCTCAAGGCAGATTTTACTTGTTTCCACTATCAGTGTCAAGCAAACTCGAAAAGATCTCATTTGTGACCTTCTCAATGGTCGGAAATTCGAAACCTCGCCGGGCTAGGCAGGAAATGAGACGCCTTCTCGCGGTTTCAGGATCCAGGCCTCGATATGCCTTGGAGCGTCCAGCAGCTACATGGCGTGCGAGTTCAAACTCATCTACCGTGGAAAACACCTCTTCGAGAACCTCATCAACCAGAGACGGTTTGATCCCCTTTTTTATGAGCTCAAATCGAATGAGGGCCCTACCATATCCTTTCAATTCCACCCTTTCAAGGGCCCAGTCACGAGCAAATTGCATATCATTTAGGTAGCCCAGCTCCTTGAGTCGCGCCAGCACCGATGCCACAACGCTATCGGCGAAACCGAGCCTCAAAAGACGATCTTTGAGCTCCTCTTCGGTGCGAGCACGCATGGTAAGGAGTCTAAGCGCCTTTGACATACACTTGGACCTGGAACGCGCCTCTGCCTCCCCTGAGACCTGTGGCAATACTTCGCCTCCTACCATTCGATCATCTATGGATAACGTTTCTGCAAAAACCCGCGGAATCCTCTATCATTCGGCCTTGCCGTCACCTGTCTCCGCATCTTTGCCGCTTTCAGCAGCCGCGGTCGATCCCGGACGGGCGGGAAGGCCAAGGCTCTGCCTTATCCTGCTCTCGATCTCATCCCTGATCTGTATGTTTTCCTTAAGGAATTGCCTGGCATTCTCACGACCTTGCCCTAGCCTCACATCACCATATGAATACCATGTCCCGGCTCGCGAGACGACATTGTAAGCTTCCCCAAGGTCGAGTATGTCCCCTTCCTTGGAGATCCCTTCTCCATAAAGTATATCGAATTCCGCTTCCTTGAATGGGGGCGCGATTTTATTCTTGACAACTTTGGCCTTGGTCCGGCTCCCTATGGTATCCCCACCCTGCTTCAAGACTTCGACCCTCCGTATTTCGAGCCTTATAGTGGCATAGAATTTGAGCGCTCGGCCTCCGGGCGTGGTCTCGGGGTTACCGAACATCACCCCGACCTTCTCACGCAATTGGTTTATGAATACAGCCGATGTCTTGGATTTGGAAATAGCGCCCGTAAGCTTCCTCAAAGCCTGGGACATGAGCCTTGCCTGCAGGCCTACATGTGCGTCCCCCATCTCCCCCTCTATCTCAGCCCGGGGCGCCAGTGCCGCCACAGAATCCACCACCACGACATCAACCGAACCGCTCCTCACCAAAGCCTCAGCGATTTCAAGGGCCTGCTCTCCTGTGTCCGGCTGCGAAATCAGAAGGTTATCTACATCAACCCCAAGTTTGCGAGCATATACCGGATCGAGGGCATGTTCAGCATCGATGAATGCCGCTATCCCGCCCAATTTCTGGGCCTCCGCTATTATATGAAGCGCCACCGTCGTCTTACCTGAGGATTCGGGTCCGTAAATCTCCACGACTCTTCCTCTGGGAACCCCTCCGACCCCAAGGGCGATGTCCAGAGCAAGGGACCCTGTAGGGATCACCTCCACGGCCAGTCTCGCGTTGGCCTCCCCTAGACGCATTATGGAACCCTTGCCAAACTGGCGCTCGATTTGAGAGATCGCCATTTCTAGAGCTTTCTGTTTTTCCATCAATGTCCACCCGGGTAGGACGCCCTACCTCAAAGCGGCCCTCCTCCCTTCATTTCCCCATCTATCTCCATTGCATATGAAGATTTATACAGAAATATTTTACCATAGAACACTTGTTCCCGCAATTAAACCCAGATGTCGGACGTCGTAAAGCCAAAATAGACGGATATGGGGCCGCCTGGCCCGCCCTCACTTGCCTTGTTTTGTAAGCCGAACGCATTCTAGCACTGTATAGACAGGCCCGCTCCTCTTGAGATCGCTCCGCATGAGGCAGATTTCGGACACCCTGGTGATGCCCACCTCGACGCTGGCAAGGCGTTGAATGGTCTCCGCCAGACCGCGGAGGCCATGGTCTGACTTTACCCTCCCAAGGGTCAGATGAGGGACAAAGACCTTCCCTTCTTTCGGTATACCATATGATGCCGACATCTCTTCAATCTCGCGAGCCAATGCCCTCAGTTTTTCCTTACCATTACCTGTACCCAGCCATATGACTCTCGGCCGGCTTACACTGGGGAATGCCCCAAGCCCTGAGATGGCCAGATCAAAAGACGAAGCGGACTCGGCGACCCCCATGATCCCTTCCCTGATATTCGCGATAATACCCTCATCGATCTCCCCGAGGAATTTGAGTGTAAAGTGAAGGTTCTCCGGATCGATCCATTTTACCCCTGCACTGTCGCTCTCGGCCTTCAAAGTATCCTGGATCTCCCTGATCCTCGGCACCAGCGCCTGATCAATGCCACAAGCAATAAAACTTCGTACGAATCCCAAAGGCATCATCCTTCCTTTATGATATATCATTCGACGTCAGGAAGAATTTCCCTTCAAACTCATTCATCAAAAGTGCTTTTCTCTCTGTATATCTCCGGCAATTATCCTGCGTTCCAGGGTAAGCCCTCCTGTCTGCTGGGAGACTGTTATGGTGTCAACGGCTATCAGCCTCACCTGTTCTGGAGAACTAGAAGAGTCACGGGACCTTGAAAAATGCAGCAGCGCCAGAGTCATAGGAACGCCGCCTGTCTTTTCCAGTCCCCTGATGCCTGCTCCTCCTGTGGATCCAGCGTCTATGAGTATGCTATTCCTTCTTTCCTGGACTCTGAGTCTATGATCATGGCCATATAGAATCACCGGCGCCCTCCCGATCAAAGCCTCAGCTTGCCGGGGGTCGTGAACGGCAATAATATCAGGCGCCTTTTGCAGTCGACTCATTATACTCATAGCTTTCTCATTCGAAGCCATGATTTCCTCGTCAGTTGAAGCATCCATCGTGACCCTAGAAGCCCCCGGATCGTCTATTCCGAATATAGTGATCCCATTAATGGAAAGAAATCTCCCGCCAGCCAGGCGTACATTGGGGTGGACCGCCATGGCCTCCAGCACAGAGGGCGAATCATGGTTCCCGCCCACGAAAACATAAGGAACCGAGAGCGCCGAAACCGGAGACATGAGTCTTGCTTCCAGATATGTCCCATAATCAGTGAAATCGCCAGTATCTACCACAATATCAACCTTGAAACTTTTTACGATTTGATCTAGGAAGTTCACGGCCTCGGCGTTATTGTGCAGATCCGAAATATGAAGGACCCTTATGAATTTCCCTTCAGCTGTAATCGGCTGCAAAGCCTCGATCTGCCCGAAGATCTTGCTGGAATTATCTGCAATGGCCATTATGCTATCTTTTAGTTCTCCTACCTTGCCAACACTTTTATCTAGCACGCCGAGCATCCACGGGGCAGCTTCTATCACTCCTGTATACCTGGCCTGTTCAAAGGACTTCGCGTCGAAGGTGACATATGTTCCCACCATGAGGGAAACGGCGAATAATATGCCAGCCAGGGATCCGCCGATTATCCGGCGCACTCTGGCAGGTCTGATAAAGATATATACAAACGCCGCCCCCCCTAAACCACCAAGCATCAAAACCAAGAGACAGAGCCGGTAGAGCATGCTAGTCGCAGCTTCCTGTATGATGCTGGAGAAGGCGAGATTCTCGCCGGAAGACATAGCCACAAGTCGACTTATAGCATCCGGATCTATGCCGTCTAATCGTAGTAAGATAGCCAGGGGGAATTTATGAGTTGGAGCAGTGGCTGACCCCAGAGGGGGCAGGGCTAGAGTAGTGCCAGGGCGACCAATGCCCACTCTTATGCTGAAGTTAAGCCCTGCCACCTGGTAGCTGAATTTGCCCCAGATTCCGATGAAGACTGAAGCGCCTATGATGGCTACCAGAATATAGATAAAAGGCAACAGGTGAACTGGAGGGAACCTCCCATGCGACCTCATTCTCACACTCCCCGAATCCTGACATTCCTTGACAACCAGATACGTAAGAGATTTAGGGCAGCCCGCGCTGATCTTTCCTTTATGGTCTCACGGTCTCCAACAAGGAAAAATCTCGATGACATGGCATCATTTCGCGAAGTCAAGGCGACGAACACAAGGCCAACGGGTTTCCCCGGGGTCGCGCCTGAAGGGCCTGCTATCCCTGTGGTGGCGATACCCACATCAGCCGAAGATGCCCTCATGACACCCCTCGCCATAGCCAGGGCACACTCCCGGCTGACAGCCCCATACTTGGCTATGATCTCATGAGGCACCCCTAATATCTCCTCTTTCGCCGAATTACTGTAACTTACCACGCCGAGCAAGAAAGCCTGTGATACACCAGGGACATTGGTCAACCTGTGAGATATCAACCCGCCCGTGCACGATTCTGCTACTGCCACCTTGATGTTGTTCCTTATTGCGAGCTCCGCGACAACTGCCTCGAGAGTCTCATCGTCCACCCCCATCACCGCGTCCCCCAGGCGCCTCCGGATCTCCTGCTCAATAGGCTCGATCAGGGCCTGAGCCTCCCTCTGATCAGAGGCCCTGGCCGTCAGTCTGAGACGCACCTCCCCGGGATAAGCCAGAGGGGCTATCGTAGGGTTTGTCTGTTTCTGGATCAGATCCATGATTTCATTTTCTACTGCCGATTCCCCTATCCCAGTGATCTTCAATGTCCTAGAATATATAATTCCAGCCTCGCCGCGCTCCGCCAGCCTTTGCTTGAGATATGGAACCACAGACTGCTCAAACATCGTCTTCATCTCACTAGGAACTCCGGGAAGCAGAATGACCGCCTTCTGTCCATCCTCAAACAAAACGCCAGGCGCTGTCCCCACGGGATTGGGAATGGGACGCGCTCCCTTGGGCAATTCGGCCTGACGCAGGTTATTGGGTGTCATAGCCCTCCCCATCCTGGCAAAGCGGTCCTGGATCTCCTTTGCCAGCGATTGATCAAGCACGAGTTCCCTGCCGGTAACCCTCGATAGCGCTTCCTTAGTGATATCATCGCCGGTGGGTCCGAGCCCGCCAGTGACGATGACCACATCCGACCGTGCCATGACAGTCCGCAAAACCTCTGTGATCCGTCCCAGGTTGTCACCTACCGAAGACTTGAAGTATAGATTGACTCCCAGCTCTGATAGACGCGTTCCGATGTAAGCGGAATTCGTGTCAATTACATGGCCCAGCAAGAGTTCGGTGCCCACGGTGATAATTTCTGCATTCATATGATTATGCGCCTCCTGTTTCTTGAGGAACAACTGTCCTTGGCGCTTTTGATTCTTCATTTCAAAGCGGTATCCTGCATGCCGCAGTCTTCAACAACTGCTTATAGAGGCAAGTTCCGCTCTCACATCATCGCCTTCAAGTCTCTCACTTTCTAGCAGCTGATGCGCGAGTCTCTCGACTGCAGGCCACGATCTTATCAGGATCTGTTTCGCCCTCTGGTCGAGGTCTGCGATCATCTCACTTACTACCTCGTGCTGCAGCTTCTGAGGGACATCCTTGAAACCGACGATTCCCAGAGGGGACATTCCTGCCGATATGATCTCCTTTGCTATATTTAGGGCATGTTCATAGTCGCCTTTTGCCCCAGTGCTTCTCTCCCCAAAGGCTATTTCCTCACATACGGCGCCTGCGAGAGCTATGACGATTTGATTCTCAAGCTCACATTTGGTGTAAAGGTATCTATCGTCCTGCTGCGCTTGACGCATATAGCCCATCGCGTTTCCCCTGGGTGTTACAGTGACTGATTTCACAGAACCTGCCTGCAGGGTTTCGCTCACTACTGCATGGCCTATTTCATGGTAGCTAACGCGCTCCAACTCCGCCTGCGCTGGACGCCGGTCGAGTTTCTCTCCCAGCATGACCTTTTCAAGGGCCTCCTTGAACTCCTCCCTGCCGATCTCATCCTTGCCTTGACGCATAGCTAGAATCGCAGCCTCGTTTGTAAGGCTTTCAAGGTGAGCCCCAGAAAACCCAAAGGTTTCACGGGCGATATCCTCCAGATTCACATCCGCCGCAAGGGGTTTACCCCTGGTATGAATATTCAATATGGAAAGCCTGCCGTCTTTATCTGGAAGATCCGCTTTCACTACCCTATCGAATCGACCGGGGCGAAGTAAAGCAGGGTCAAGCAGATCGACCCGATTCGTGGCGCCAATGACGAGTATCCTTACCCTGTCATCAATGGTAAGCCCATCCATCTCCACCAGGAGTTGATTCAACGTCTGATCATACTCGAGGTGGCTGCTATGCTGACCACGCTTCCCGCCAAGGATCTCTATTTCATCTATGAATATGACCGCGCTGGTCTTGTGTTTCGCCTCGGCCATAGATCTCGCCTTGGCGAAGAGCTGCCGGACTCTTTGGGCCCCAACTCCTGCGTACATCTCAATGAATTCGGAGCCCGAGGCAGAAATGAATACGGAACCCATGAAACCCGCGGCAGCCTTGGCAAGGAGGGTTTTGCCCGTGCCCGGGGGTCCTGTAAGAAGGATCCCCTTGAGGGGCCGTATCCCCAGATGCTTCACCTTGTCTATATTCCTTACAAACTCCAGCGCTTCTAGCAGCTCCCTTTTTGCAACCTCCTGCCCGCCGATATCATCAAATGAAACCAGAGGGCAGTCCTTCATTTCATCTCCTGAATTCACTACCTTGAACCTCTTCCCTATAGCTCCTCCGAGCTGCATGTGCAAAAGCAAGACCGCTGCTCCGGCCAATACCAGCAATGGAACGATGTTGATCCCGCCCCAGGCTAGAAATGCCAACAACCCGAGAGCGCAACCTATGCCTATTTCACGACCATATCTTTTCACCAAAGGCTAGAACCTCCCTTTTGCCCGGGGGAGGCGCCCACCGGAGGGCCCGACTGGCGCGCTGGCGCCAGGTACGAATATCGAGGCACCACCTGGTAAAGATGATGTCCGTCCTTTTCAAGCTGAACATACACGTTGTCTCTATCAACAGATACACCGAATTTCTGGATCCCATGACGTTCAGCCGTGGCTGTAAGCCTGGCGTTCATCATGGTGAAATCGCCCTGCATGATGGCTTCTTCTATCGCGAAATGCATCTCATGGTATACATTCATAAGCAAAGCGTCGCGATTGTCTGCGATTGAAAGCTCTACAGACCTTCCACCAGAAATCGCTTGAAGCCCATCCATCAGATCCCTGTAAGCCGCGCCAAGGTCTTCGCCCTCCTTGAGCTTGACACTTATATCGATCTTCCCTCCGGTCTCAGAGATCTTGTAATCTGCCACGTGTGGATTCGCCTCCAGGAAACCACGTAAGGGGCGATCCACCTTGACCATATAATTGAGATTAGACGCCGCCACCAGCAGCGTGAAGGTCAAGGCGAAGGCCAGCACGATTATTGAAATGTCGAGTCCTTTGATCTTCCTCACGGCGTACACCCCGACGAGAACATTTGCCCAGCTAAAGGGCACTTTTTACAGTAAAATTATAACATAAGGCCCCCCGATACGCGAGGGGCCTGACCGATCCAAAACACTCCAGATAGTGTAGGGGATCCCATTAGTCTATAATATGATGGAAAGGGCTCTCTCACCCGCTTGCCGAAGTTCCTCTACTGCTTTGCGGGGATCAGCAGCCCCAAAAACGGATGTGCCGGCAACCAATATCCTGGCCCCGGCCTTTACCACGGCAGGCGCGGTTCCCATCGCGATCCCACCATCTACTTCTATCAAAGCAGGCGATCCCACGCGCGCGAGCATTTTCTTTACATCACAAATCTTGGGCACCATGGATTCAATGAATCTCTGACCGCCAAATCCAGGTTCCACCGTCATAACAAGCACGACGTCCACCAGGTCGAGAACATGTTGAATAGCACACGCCGGCGTAGCCGGATTCAGCGCGACACCTGCTTTCATGCCTTTCTGCTTGATGCCCTCTAGCAAACGATAGAGATGATCAGTGGCCTCAGCGTGGACAGTGAGGATATCGCTTCCCGCCTCAGCAAAGGCCTCTATGTAATTTTCTGGTTGTTCGATCATAAGATGAACATCCATAACCATGGGTTTAGGGATCACGCGCCTCAAGGAAGCGACCACTGGCGGCCCTATGGTGATATTGGGCACAAATCGCCCATCCATGACATCCACATGTATCATATCAGCTGATGAGACCTTCTCGATTTCCGAAGCCAGCATCGCGAAATTGGCCGACAAGATGGAAGGAGCAATCTTGACATGGTTGGAAGTAAAGATCCTGTCATTCAAGAACGTTGCGGCCCCCCTTTCCTTTGTCATACTTCTTTTCATATCCGATCGCAGAGATCTCCTCGAGGAACTGGATATAATGGTCGTATCGTGAACGGGCTATCTCCCCGGATTGCAGCGCCGCCCTCACCGCGCAATCGGGTTCCCGGTAATGCAGGCACCCCAGAAATCTACAAAGCCCTTCATATCTTAGAAATTCCGGAAAGTAGAACCTCAGTTCCTCTTTTTCGATTCCGTCAAGAGAGAGCTTGCTGAACCCCGGGGTATCCACTAAAAAGCCCCCCGCCTGAAGAGCAAGCAGCTGAGCGTGTCTTGTGGTATGCCGGCCTCTTCCCAGCTTTTCGCTGATCTCACCAGTCTCGAGGGTGAGGCCTGGTTCTATGGCATTCGCCAGCGCAGACTTCCCGACCCCGGAAGGACCCGCAAAGACCGAAATCTTACCCTTAAGAAAAGATCTTAATCTCTTAACCCCTTTTCCCGTCATGGCACTGGTCACCAGAGCGGTATAACCAGCCTTTCGATATGGGCGGGCTATCTTCCGGCCCATATACTCAGATACAAGATCAGCCTTGTTGAAACAAAGAATCGCCCCGACCCCTTCCCTACCGACCACCACCAAAAGCCGGTCCAGAAGGTTCAAATCGGGTTCGGGCTGGGTCAGGGCACAGACTATAACCGCCTGGTCTACATTGGCTACCCTTGGACGGATGAGCTCAGACTTTCTTGGGAGGACCGTCTCGATCACGCCGACGCCAGGCCTTACCTCTTCCCCTTGAACACGATCTCCGACCGTCACGATGGTATCATCTTTGCGCAATCGGCCCCGCAATGAGCATACAAATTGGCCAGATTCGGACTGGACTGTATAGTATCCTGATGTAGCCTTGATTACGATACCTTCAAACATACAAGCCCTGCCTGATCACCCCTGCGGGTGGATTTCCTCATCCTTGAATAATACGCCATCAATGAATACCTTGACGTGGATGTTGTCACCATATCCTACTACATGCTGCTCAACTCGTTCGCCAGGCGACGCAAAGGATCTGAAAACCTCGCGTTCCCCGTAGAAATCATCTACCTTTATCACTACCTCTTGCGAGGATTTTCCCTGGGGAACCGTAACTGTTACCCAGGTCACTGTCGGGGTGGTGGCCGCATCCCGTCCTTGGGTCGCAAACCCTGGTGTCGTCCCCTGAGGCCTTGAGACAACAAGATCTACACTGCTCTGCGGCTGGACCATGCTTCCTGACTCAGGGTATTGCTGCACTACCTCACCGTCCGGCCTTCCTGCGTCCGCCTTGCTCAACTCAGAGCCTACCACGAGTCCCGCAGCCTCGATAGCCTTTTTGGCCGAATCTATATTCATCCCCACGACATTAGGCACCTGGACGCCGGGGGGCATCGGCCCTTTACTTATCACTATATCGACGGGCAACCCCCTTTCCAAACGCTGACCAGGATCCGGCACCTGCCCAATGATAGCGCCCGCCTGCATATCAGGGCTATAATCCTCGGTTTTCGTTCCCATAGCTAACCCCGCCCTTTCTAGGGCCAGCTGGGCTTCACGCACAGTGAGACCAACCAGATCAGGGACAGAGACCATCTCTTTACCTTGACTTACGATCACCCTCACCTTGGTATTGATCTTTACCTTTGTCCCAGCCTTCGGGCTCTGGGAAATGATATGGTTAACCTCGACTTTATCATCATACCTGGTATCGGCCACTTCGAGCGCGAGTTGACTCTGCGGCAATAAGAGCCTTGCCTCATCCAGATTCTTGCCGGTTATATCCGGCACTTCAGTCTCGGGGACATATAGTATGGAAGGAAGCTTGAGAAGTCCAAAAACAGTCCCTGAGACCAGGATAAGAAAGAAGGTGACCACAGCAACAGCAAGGCCGCCACGTCTCCTTGGCCTGGCCACCTGATCAGGTCTCTTGACGGCCGTGCTTCCGGACTCCAGACTTTCCCGCCACCTGCGCAGGTCTTCTCCTGTCATGATAGCTGTCGGGGCTTCATCATCTATCGAAGCAATATCAGGAGGAGTGGCAAATGGATCAAGGGCTCGTGCCATATCCTCAGCTGTCTTGAATCTCTTGGATGGATCCTTCTCCAACGCCCGCATCACCACTCGTTCCAACCCTTCAGGGACATCAGGGTTCAAGGTACGGGGTGGGACAGGCTTTTCCTGGATATGCTGAATAGCCACTGCAATAGGGCTATCTCCCCGGAAGGGCACACGCCCGCAAAGCATTTCATAGAGGACGATCCCGAGGGAATAGATGTCTGATTGTGGTGAAACTTGTCCCCCCCTAGCCTGCTCGGGAGAAAAGTAGCTTACTGTCCCTATTACAGTGCCCGTTTCCGTAATCGTGTTGGTGCTTGCAGCATGCGCTATGCCGAAGTCAGCGACCTTGACCATGCCATCCTGAGTTACAAGGATGTTATGGGGTTTGACATCACGATGAACGATATTGTTTCTATGGGCATGTTCCAGCGCATGACAGATCTCCCGGGCAATCCAGGCGGCATAACCGGGAGGGATGCATCCCTCCCGCTTTATGATCTCTTTCAAGGTGGCGCCCTTCACATATTCCATCACAATATAATGCTTATCCCCATCCCGTCCAACGTCATAGATATTGACCACATTTGGATGGGACAGGCTTGCAGCCGCCCTGCCCTCACGCCGAAAACGTTCCACAAACTCTTCGTCACAAGCAAATTGCGGCCTTAATATCTTGAGTGCGACAATGCGATTGAGAACCGAACACCTAGCTTTATAAACCTCGGCCATACCTCCTTCGCCGAGTTTCTCTAATATTGTATATCTCCCTCCTAAGATCTGACCAACCACATCCAGTCACCATCCTTATGCCACGCAGGGGTCCTTGTATCTTCATGCGTGGGGGTCTATGACTTTTCTAGGATGCCAACCTGCTCAAGCCAGTATTTCATCAATTCTCTAGCTATTGGGGCTGCCACGAGCCCACCTGAGCCCCCATTCTCCACCACAACGGACACCGCAATCTGTGGGTCACGGGCAGGCGCAAAACCGATGAACCAGGCATGGGGCGGACCTGCTGGATTCTGTGCCGTTCCGGTTTTGCCAGCCACCTCGATACCTGGAATCGCGGCTAGCCTCCCTGTACCTTTCGAAACCACATCAACCATCATATCACGAATCACCCCGGTAGCGGTAATGGAAGATACCCGCCTGAAATGAGGCCCAATCTTCGCAGCCGAACCAGGCCGGCGTCCGTGTGGCACTATATCCATGATTATTCTAGGTTCTGGCATCATCCCACCCATTGAGATAGCCGCGGCCACCTGAGCCATAAACAGTGGGGTCACCAGTGTCTCTCCCTGCCCTATGCCGCTCTCGGCTATGAGACTCCTGGACATGGCCTTCTCCAAAGGGAACCTGGGAGCTGATGCCGGTATTTCTAGAGTTGGCTTCATATGGAAACCCCATGCTTTCATGGCCTCTTTGAGCGTTGCCTCACCGCATATCTCGGCGATCTCTACAAACGCGACATTGCATGAGCGGGCCAGGGCCATATCCAGGGTTACCTTTCCATGCCCCTTGCCGTTCCCGCCGGGACCAGGGCAAGATATGACCTGCCCGTCAATCATGATGCTTCCGTTACATTCAAAGGTATCATCAGCCCTGATCTTGCCTGCATCAAGAGCTGCTATCGCGATAATGGGCTTTAAAGCTGAACCAGGTGGATAGAGCCCTTGAGTAGCCCTATTCAGCAAGGCCCTCCTTGGGTCGCTCGCGAGCTCATTCCAGGTTTCATCAAGCCTGCATGGATCAAAACCAGGCTCGCTCACACAAGCAAGTATATCCCCTGTGGCTGGAAAAATGGCCACTATTGCGCCTGGCCTGCCCCGGAGCAGTCTCTCACCTAATTTTTGGAGACCGAGGTCGATGGTGAGAAGAACATCTTTTCCTCGATGCGGCGGCTGGATCAGAAAATCATCCAGGCCGAGAAGCTCCTTGTTATATGCGGCCTCTATGCCGCTTTTCCCATACCTCGAATGACTATATCCAATGACCTGCGCAAGAGACTCGGGCACGGTATATCTCCTGATAGGTTTATCTCCTATGACCTCTGAAAACGCAAGGATCTCCCCCCGGCGCGCAAGGATCGAACCCCTTATGATCCTTTCTTCCGCGCGCGCCATTCTAGGGTTCTGTGGATCCGCGGCTAGATAGCGGAAACCTGCGCCAGCATAATAGGCCATCACGACAGCGACTATGGCAAGTCCACCTGCAGTGAAACCCAAAAACCTCCGGCATGCCTCTTGTATCCCGGGACGGTCGTATCCAGCTTGTTCAACTGCCCCGCTACCCACGCCCCCAATCCTCGCCAAGATTCCCAGCGCCCCGAAGCATGTTACCATGGAGCTTCCGCCATAGCTGATGAAGGGAGTCGTAACTCCTGTCATAGGAATGATCCTGAAAACCCCGCCCAATATGATGAGTGTCTGCAGGGAAAATAAGACGCTTATCCCCCCGGCCAAAAGGGCCCCAAATTCGTCAGAGGAGTTCATCGCCCGGCCAATTCCTTCGGCTGCAAGATAGAAGTATGCCATTAATACCGGAGCTCCCACGATGATGCCAAACTCCTCTAGCAGCGCAGAGAATATGAAGTCCGTCTCCACTGCCGGTATGGCACGGGGCAGTCCCGCTCCTGGTCCAACTCCTGTGATGCCTCCGGCAGCGATAGCATAGAGTGATTGAATCATCTGGTAACCGGCTCCCTTGGGGTCTCTCCAGGGATTCAGCCAGACGAGAACACGGTTTCGCACGTGCCCAAAGAGGAGATAGCTCAAAACTCCTCCACAGGCTATCAAAAACAGGCCCAGCGCCAAATAAGATGATCTGCCGCTGGCAAGGTAGAGCATCGAAAGATAGACAGCGAATAGCAACAGGGCCGTGCCGAGGTCGCGTTGGAACATAAGGAGCAAAAGGGAGATTCCCCATATGAGAAACATGGGTCCCACATACCCAATCTCTGGCACGAGAACCCCCATTATCCGGCGAGTAGGCGCAGATAAAAGCCTTCGCGCCTCTGTCAGATACCCGGCTAAGAATATTACCATCAGGGGTTTGGCAGGTTCCGATGGCTCAAGGCTCACCCCGAAGAGCTGGACCCAGGACTTAGCGCCTCCTATTTCGCGTCCGAAAAGAGGGCCAAGCGCCAAGAGAATGCAAGCAGCCACTCCTATGACATACCGGTATTGCTGCAGCCACGTATAGTCTCTTGCCACGCTGGCAACGATGAAGAATACGGCCAGACCGAGGGATATCCATGATAATTGACGCCATATGAGATCCGGCCTCAATCGATATATCTCAAATAAGCTGATACCACAGAGAAATATGGCGATAGGCAGCAGCGCCTTATCCCTTACCTTGAGCACCTTTTCCTCGATGCTAAGGGCTATAAGGGATGCCAAGGCAAATATGACCGGTATTGTCCAGTGCCAGCCATCCCCCGTGGCCCCCTGGGCTATCTTTACGCAGATAAAACCTATTGTTCCGGGGAGTATGCACAGTCCTGCCAGATTCCATCCGGCAACCTTCCCATTAGACCATAGACCCAACTTCAAGACCCCCGCGCCATCGCATATGCGGTTCAAACTCGGGCTATAACTACCGTGATATTATCATGGCCTCCCCTTTCATTGGCGAGATCTACGAGAAAATCCGCAAGTTCTTGTGGATCCTCGATTCTCTTCAGAGCGCCCAGGATTTCTCCGTCAGAGACCATGCCCGTAAGCCCATCGGTGCAGAGAATTACTCGATCATCTTTCCCGATTTCCACTTTTAAGAGGTCCGGGATCAAGACGGGCTCCACCCCAAGGGCCTTTGTAATGATATTACGATGAGGATGAAATCTTGCCTCCTCTTCTGTAAGGCTTCCGCTCCTCACAAGCTCCGCGACGATTGAGTGATCATCTGTGACCCTCTTCAAAACCCCATGAGATTCAATGTAGGCGCGGCTATCACCCACATGTCCCAAGTAAATGTAACCGTCCGTCAGCGCAGCTGCTGTGAGAGTGGTTCCCATTCCCCGCCTTTGAGGGTTACTGAGAGATAGCTCATAAACTTTAGCATTTGCATAATGAATGGCCTCATTCAGCCATCCTTCCGGATCACCAGACCAGACTGGCAGCCTGTCTTTCATCGTCTGGCAAGCTATCTGGCTTGCCACCTCCCCAGCCTGATGCCCCCCCATGCCATCAGCGACCACCAGCAAGGATTCACTTACAAAATATGAATCTTCATTTACTTCCCTTACCCGGCCTATGTCGGAGCGCACGCCCAGTTTCATGGCACTCACTCCTTGAGTTCAAGCATTGTATCCCCTATCAGCAATTGATCGCCTGGTTTGAGAATGGTTCTGCGCCTGAGTCTGCGACCATTGACCAGCGTGCCATTCTTGCTGCCATTATCCTCTATGAAGAATTTCCTACCTTTTCGGTAAAGAATGGCATGCCGCCATGACGCGAAAATATCTTTGATTACTATGTCACAGTCCGGCGCCCTACCTATGACCATCCTGTCTGCCAAGAAAAACGTTGCGCCGGCTGGAGGATCTCCAGAGGTGCTTATTACAACGATCCTGGGCCCGGATTCCTCCCCGGCTATCCCCTCCCTGCCGGCTCCGCGCCATGTTCGTATGTGATCGGAAGCATTCTCTGAATGGAAATGGACTGACGTTCCCGTCACGCCAGCCATCACCTCGCGGGCGAGCCGCCACAAAAATGCGTATATTACGGCAATCAAGAGGAAGCGCCACGCTACCATCAGAAGGGCTAGCATTCATGATCCCTCCTGGCGCCCAACTCCATTCCTGAATTCAAGCAAGACCCCGCCGAGTTTGATGGAATCCCCCGGGCTTAGAACATGCTCGCCCACTCGTCGTTCATTGACAAATGTGCCATTCATGCTGTTGAGGTCCCGCAAGATGAAAGCCCCTTGTCTATGCAGGATTTCCGCGTGTTCCCGCGAGACGCCAGGGTCAGGTATGACTATGTCATTGGATCTAGAACGTCCCAGGCTGACTCGATCTTCGCTGAGCGGATACTGGCTGCCTGAGAGTTCGCCAGACATTATAATCAAGTAGGGACTATCTTCCCTTATTGCCTGCCCGGGCTGTGCGGGTGGCACACGGTTGAATTCCTTTGTGATCTCTCCCGACCTGGATGTAGCTCCATCTGCATCCACGGGCCCCCCATCTGGATACGCCCCGATCTCGAGGAGAGTTGCATCTTCCACATACGCAGGCTCTACCTTTATCTCACCGGCCTTCAGGGAGCTTTCCTCAATAAAGGAAATCTCCCGGGGCCCCACAAATGAATAGCCTCGCCTTTTTGCCTGCATTTCGATGTACGAGCAAAGCTCACGCGAGACAGTGCGCTCAAGGGGTCTGATTTTCTCGACACTGTGAGGGTGCATCATCACCTTGTAGCAATTTGGAACATATATCCTTGATACACTGACCCGTTTTTCATCTTCCATAGCTCTCATTATGTGCCGCGCAATCTCGATAGGATGTGTGCTATAACGATCCCCGCTGTAGAAGAGCTTCCTCATGGCTTCCTCAATGCCTCGTTCTATTTTCTTGAAGAAACCACTCATTGCAATTCCTTCCCCGGCATATTATGGCTCCCATACGAGACACCGGCATGTTCACCGGCATCTACGGAATAAAATCTACGCCGTAGCTGCCCGCATGCAGCATCGATGTCCTCTCCAAGGGCGCGTCTGACCGTGACATTGATTCCGCTGGCTCTCAACACCTGGGCAAATGCCCTGATTCGTTCGGGACTGGACCTTTCAGGTTCCCCTCCATTTACCGGATTCACAGGTATAAGATTCACATGGCACAGCATACCAGATAAAAGCGCGGCGAGTTCACGCGCGTGGTTTAGGCCATCATTTAGCCCTCTCATGAGGGAGTATTCGAAAGTCACCCGCCTCCCGGATGCGGCTATGTATTCCTTACACGCTTCAAGGAGCAGCGCTATTGGATATCGCCTGTTTATAGGCATTATCTCATCACGAATATCATCAGATGGAGCATGGAGCGATACTGAAAGGGTAATCGGGAGTCCCTCTCTGGCCAGTTTATTGATCCCCGGCACGATTCCGCAAGTAGATATGGTCATGCGCCTGAAACCAATGTCTAATCCCATCGGCTCGTTCATGAGCTTCAAAAACCTCAAGACATTATCGTAATTATCCAAGGGCTCACCCGAACCCATCATCACGATATTGCGAACCCGGCCTCCGATTTCTCGTACATCTTTGTCTATGATACCCATAAGATCCACCATCTCTCCAGCACGGAGGTTTCTCACAAAACCGGACATCCCGCTGGCACACATTCTACAGGCCATCTTGCACCCAATCTGACTAGAGATACATGCCGTGATGCCATACTCATATTTCATTCGAGCGGCTTCCACCGCATTCCCATCATCAAAGCCAACAAGGTACTTAACCGTACCGTCCCTAGATTCCTGCTTTGCTAGCACACGTGCGGGTCGAACATCGACCAGACTCGAAAGCTCCTCTCTGAGGTCCAGGGGCAGATCGGTCATCGAGTAAAATGAAGTCTCATGGTTTCTGTGGATCCACCTGAAGACCTGACGTCCTCTATAACGTGGCAACCCCAGCCGGTCAAAGAGATCTTCTAGCTCACCCGGGAAGAGCCCCATAAAATCCACCGACCTGAGATCAAAATCCTGTTGCATTCTTGTCCCCTCTCGCAAGCCTGCTCCCTCGGGCACAGGATGGCTTATGCCATTCGATTCATACATATGAATTATACCCTAAATCTCGCCCAAGGAGGAATAATGTACAATGCAAAGAACCTTTCTGGAGAAGGGAGAGAAGAATCAATGAGGACATCCCTTTTTTTAGTAAGACATGCGGAAACAGAATGGAATAAGTCTAACAGATATCAGGGACACCTGGACATCGAGCTCTCCCAGAAGGGCAAGGAGCAAGCGAAGCAACTGGCTCTTCATCTGGCGCATGCCAGATTTGATGCGATCTATGCTAGTGACCTTGCGAGAGCCAGTGATACTGCGCGTGCTATAGCTGAAGTCCAGCGACTGAACGTTTTCTATTCCCCCGAATTGAGGGAGATAAATGTGGGAGCCTGGGCGGGACTGACGCGAGAAGAAATCGTGGCCAGGGATCCGGAAGCTTTCAAGCGATGGCTTTCGGATAGCACCGACGTTCCCTTCCCCGGAGGCGAATCGTATACCATGGTCCAGGCACGAGTGATGCCATTCATACACAAGATCATTCAGGCGCATCAGGGTAGTCGGATCCTCGTGGTGAGCCATTCCGGCCCCCTCAAAGTGATCATCCTGAGCCTCCTGGGCCTTAGTCTTGATCTGAGGAAGATCATCTACCTGGGAAATGCCAGCATAAGTATGATATCCATCACTGATGGCAACCCTCGCCTGGAGCTCCTCAACGCGAATGGATGCAAGGAACTGATCGCTTCAGAGCGGTGACTTGCCGGGGTGCGACGGTATCCCTTCCGCCGGACGCAGCATGACCGGGGTATGGATACTCCTCCCGGCGGACGCAGCCTTGCTGCGAGGCTGCTCAGTGATCCTCGGCCCTCAGGTTATATGGCCTCGGATCAATGCCGCCGATCGGAGTATCTTAACCCCGGATCTGCCGACCACGGATCAATGCCATCCTAAAGCGCGATGCCTAGAAGCGCTACCACCGCTAGGAGGATTTTGAGGAGTCCATTTTCTTTGCGAAGCCCTTGGATATCTTTAGCTACGCCGGCCTTGTATGTCTCAAAATCCGAGGAAAGCTGCCCAAGCTTGGCGTCTATGGCACCATCGGCAGAGATCCTGGCAGCGCGTTCATTCGCTATAACATCTTGCAGGCTCTTCTCAAATCCAGCAACTTGGTTTCCGATTGCATCCATCCTGCTATTCAAGTCTGCAATCTTTTGGCTCAGCTGAGTGATGCTCTCATTTGCGCTGGCTAGCTCTTTATCTAATCTTTCGCCTAGAGCGCGAGACTCGCTAGCTGTGTCGGAAAGGCCCTTTTCCAGCGCATCGACTCGACCGGACACCCCGGAAAGGTCCTGTTTGGCATTGGCTAGATCCTGGGTGACGGCCTTGAGATCTTGAGCGGTAGACTCAAGCTTGGCGGAGAGGTCGGCAAGCTGCGTGCCATGAGCATCTTGTTTTGCCTTGATGTCATCCTGCTTTGTCCTGATATCGTCTATCTGGGATGAGAGAGCGTCTGCGCGTCCAGAAAGCTCATCGACCTTCGTCGTAAGATCCCTTATGGCGGTCTCTGCCTGATTGGCCCGGTTCGCCAACTCCTTCGCGGTTTCCTCCGTTTGATCAGCCCGGCTCGCCAGAGCCTTCGACTCCTTATCCAGGCTGACTACAGCGCCCTGGAGATTATCTACTCTTGCCTGCGTCTCAGTGGATTTAGACTCCAAGGCATCGACGCGCCCAGTCAGACTGTTCAAGCCATCATCTAGCTGGCCTGTCTGTTCTGAAAGCTTATCCACCCGGCTGGAAAGATCAGCCTGGCCCCGGGACAACTCAGCGGACTTTGCCGCCAAAGCCCTCAGTTGATCCTCATGAGAAACATCTGCAGCGGCCATCTTGCTTTCCAGAGCGGCTATCCTCTCCTCTGCACCGGTCTTTGTGGCCTTCAACTCTTCCCTCAAAGCCTGCAGATCTTTGACTATCTTTTGAGCTTGCTTCTGTGCCTCTTGCGCATCATAGGTAGCCTTCAGGACATCCTCCTTCATGACACTCAGTACTTTGTTCTGGGACTCAATCTGTTTATCCATATTTTCAAGCTGAGTCCCCATTGATACAAGTTCCTGACGAAATTCAGATGAAAGCTGCCTTAGAAGCTGGACATCGCCGGTGGACGCGGCAACCTTGCCGCTGGCAATCTCATTTAACATCCGCGCGATTACTACGGCCAGGGTATAGCGGTCCACTGGCTTGTTCCCCTGGAATGTCCCATCCTGATATAAAGATATGTACCCTTTGTCCACCAGTAGCTTGACGCTTGAATATGCCCAATGATCTGGCGGGACATCCTTGATTTGTTCAGCCATGGCCATAGATCCTGCTAGAAATATTGTCAGCGAAATGATCAACCACATGAATATGTGCTTATGCCTTGTAAATGCTCCCACAAAAACACTCCTCCCTTCATTTTGATACCATCACGACTCCATTTATGGCTCGCACAGGCACTTCACGCCCGTCAGCATTCAGTATGCGCGCATTGCTGATGGTAATGGTGGCCTTACCCACTGTCCTGGCAAGGAAATTGATACATGCAAAGGTTCCGAAGACGTCTGCCGGCGCAGAGAGACGCCCCCCAATTGCATGCACCTGCCCGGGGACTTCAGATATGGTCCCGCCTCTCCACTCAGAGAGTTTGTCACCCTCGACGAATACCGTGCCCCTGGACACGCTGATCATCTGCAGGATATCCGGGTCATAGGCTATATCAAGCGTCCCCTTGAGGAAGTTCTTCACATTAGTGATCCGTATGTAGACAGGGAAGAAACTGCCTGCCTTGACAGGATTCTCGGGCGGCATCACTTCGATCCTGGGCTCGAGCCGTGGCACTGCTATCCTGTAATCCATGAAGACTCCTTCTGTATTGTACGCCTCCACCTTTACCCCGCACTCAGCAAAAGAACCAGAATCTCTGGGTTCAAGCTGCCACACTACCTTGTAGGACTGCTGGGGGTCCAATGGCCCAAGGAACCTTGAGGCTTTCTCATGGGGAGCCGGACCCAGGAGTGCCCCCCAGGACATCCTCGCCTGGACCCCATATGCTGTAGACCCGCCCACATTCTTGATGGTAGCGTAAATCTTGAATGGATCAGGGGAAAGCCGCTGATCGACAATCGATAGTTCTCTGGGGCCGCTCAAGGTGACCTGGAATTTCGGGGCCTCAAGAATGCGCACCTCTCTCGTAACCTGGTTCGGTTCAGCATTTTCGGCCTCTACCCTGACAGAATACGAAAGAGTCTCTCCCGGCCTTCCTTTCGGGACCACATCCCAGACTACCTGAGACAATTCTCCCACCTTGAGAATCCCTAGGTCGCGGACCGGGGATTGTCCGGATTTCAAGCTGAGTCCCTCTGGTAGAGTTATGCTGACTCGTGTGCCAATGGCATCACCCTTCCCTGAATTTTCCACATAACATACAACAGGGAATGTTTTGGGCTGATCTTTGCCCACAGCCACCTCTGCAGGGGAACTTACCCCAAGAGAGAGATCCCCTGGCGATATACTTATCCCGCCAAGGCCATAGAGAGTGACATATTCACGTGACTCTCCGGGCGCAAGAGGTTTCGGATCCCAGAATAGAGCTATGGCACTATCCGGTTCATATTCTCCTTTCCTGATGAATTCCCGTCCGGGAGAAAAGTCGAAATCCCAGACCCCATCGGCAAGGCTCCCCCAATTAGATAGATAGACTCTGTCAGGAGGCGTGGCTCCTTGGCCAGATAATGTTCCCTGGCTTGTTACGCTTGGGGCGCTAAGTGAATCAAAGGCCTGCCAAAATTCAGGAATATCCGAGACTGTATATGCCGTGTCAGAAATTATGGCATCGCCCCTCACGCGGAAAGGAGCGCCGTCATTTGCGCCCAACATGGTATCCAACAGGATACGGACCCCTATCTCCCTGGGACTTGTCCCCTCATTAGTCACTACATACCGAATCTCTGCAGTATCAAAAAGCCCCGTGGTGCTGCTCCGGACTATCCTGAGGGATTGGATCGCCTCGATATCCTTACTGTCGCCCAGTCTACAAATGCTAACAATTTCCTTGCCGTCGACTATATGGGGCCGTGATATCATATCACCATATAAGCCCTTCTCGCCCGCACGCTTTTTTGTGGCTCCTCCATAACAATAATCTTTACCATCGATCCGGATGGTGGTGAATGAGGTCCATGGGACCGGTCTGCCATATATTAAAGGCTTATTGTCATCCTCTGATTTTGTGGGATCCCCGCCTGTTGTATCAAGGGCAAACCTGCACGTGGCATCATCGGTATTATTGACGAACACACGAACATAGTCGTTTGAAAGGGAAACCAGTTCCCCGCCCTGAGCGCCGGCGCCACCAGAAAAGGCATCCAGCAAGATGAATATGAAAACGAGGATAATCAAGGCCCATTTGGCTCCAGATCGCCCTCCCCTGCAGTTCCTTCCCCGGGGCCGCGATTTTGTGAGCAGGTTATCGAACCAGGCCAGATCCCCTGAGTTTAAACATATACTTGCAGCCAGCATAAGCGGAATCCTCCGTCAGTCATTCCGAGACGAGGGTTATGCCCCCAAATTGAACTGTTACCTTTTCCTTATCGAAACTGAATGCGACCCGGAGTCGGTAGGGAACTCCTATCCCCTTGAAAGACCAGCTTCCCTGCATCGTCCTGAGTGCTATAGTATCAATCCGCGCATCGCCAGACGAACTCGCTATCTTGACCCCCAGTAATTTGCCGTTTTGATCTATCTCGGCAAGAGCCTCGACAACTCCCCCCACACCTTCATTTTGTGCGTCCTTTGGGTAGACTGGACGGACGCGGGATATTGCAAGCCCCTCACCAGTGCCGAAATCAGCGACATCAAGGCCCCTCCCGGCCGCATCTTCTTTGCCATTGCCTGCCCCCGGAGTTGTGTTCCCATTAGCGCCGGCTTTGCCGATCCCAGAACTCGCGCCCGGGCTGCCGTTTGCCGAGCCACCCTTCGCGCCGACACCAGCGCCTCCTTGTCCGGCGCCAGCTCCCGATGCGGCGGCAGGCTTCCCTCCACCCTCAGCAGGGCCGCTCGCTATGGTCTCCTCTCCGCCAGGGCTTGTCAGCACCTCAGGCTGCTGAACACGTTGTCCCGAAACCTGCCGCTCCACTGGAGCCTTCGCTGCTACAGGCGCAGGCCCGGCCTTATGTCTTCCTTCACCCTCAAATTTCGGTTCAGGCTGTGACTCGCGCTGTGTTTCAACCCTCGGGCTTGGCTCTGGTTCTGGTTCCTGTTTCATCACCGGCTCTTGTCCCGCTGCCTGATCCATCTTCTGTTTGGATTCAGGTTTCGGAACCGGCTCTTGGGATGGCGCCGCTGGTCCGGCAACCTTCTCCCTTTTCACTACAACAGTCGTAGAACCTTTTGAGCCTGATTTTTCAGCTACCCGCGAACCTTTGACTGAAACCGCCGGCAAAGAAGATTCCGGGCTCGCCTCGGCCAGGATGGCCTCCACAGTCGCCCCATACTCCACCGGATAAATATCCACAGGTGCCCTGAATCCGACCGGCGCCAAGAATATCACCAATATATGGAGGATTATGGAGACAGCTGTAGAGATACCCATCCGCCGGCCATATCCTGACTGCAGAGATCTCATCTTCCATCACCTCGCAGGCCGTCGATCGGCGGCCAGGGCGATACGAGAAGCTCCAACGTCGCGGGCAGTGTCCATGACTGCTATGATATCCTCATACAATACCTGGCGGTCAGCGCGAATTATGACTGTCTCACCCGGGTCTCGTGAAACATGCTCCTTGATCTGATCCCTAAGCTCGGGAATGGTAGTCCTCCTGCCATTGAAATATAGACGCCCGGTCCGGTCTATGCTGACTATCATCTGACCTGCCCTATATGGCGCTGCAGTAACCGCTCTGGGAAGATTGATCTGCAGGCCCGTGGGAGCGGTCTTGAAACTGGTAAAAAGTATGAAGAAGACGATGAGAAAAGTCATGACATCCATCAACGGTATGAGATTAATGGCCGGCAGCCTGCGCTTGCTTCGTTGAAACCTCAACAGGCCTCACCTCACCTGACAGGAGATTCACCAGTTCTGACGCAAAATCGCTCATGTCCCTCGCTCGTCGATCTATCATCCCGGAGATCCAGGTATGAAGAAGGACGGTCGGAGCTGCTATCATGAGACCGGCCGCTGTCGTTATCAAAGCTTCTGCGATCCCTGCGCTCAGGGCAGCAGGTTCAAGTAGATGAGCCTGAGTCGAAAGGACTTTGAATGAATCTATTATGCCAAGGACAGTTCCGAGGATTCCGAAGAGCGGGGCCACCGCGGCAATGGCTTCAAGCCACGACAGCCCGCGTTCCATCAAGTATATCTCCCTTTCTCCAGCGGAACGCAGCTGCTCCTCGATTTCTGATCTGGGTTTGCCATACATCATCAAGCCGGTGGTCATGAGAGCACCCATCTGGCCCCTGAACTGCTCGACTGCCGCTATTGCGTCACCGATCTTTCCATGCTCAAGGGCGATCGTCACTGCCCTCAGGGCACGATCTGGATCTGATCTTGTGCGAATTAAGTAGTAGAGTCTTTCGAGAGTGATAGCAACGGCGAAAATAGAGCATAAAAGCAGCGGGACCATCATGGGTCCACCCATAATCAAAATATCCACCATATTATACATAGCATGATGCCGCAAAGGTACATGCCCCCACCTGCATGGCGACAACCGGAGCCGAATGGGGCAGCGGCCTATCTCCCCCCTCATTGACTTTCTTCGACACCCTGTCCCAAGTTCCTGCAAAAATACCAAGCTTAATAGCCAGTGGTAAACTTTTCTAATCTATGACCTCGCCTATGAGGTCATAATCACTTGAGTCGATGATCTTCACTGTCCGGAAGGTGCCTGGAGCCAGGGTCGCATCGCCGATGAATATGGAGCCGTCGATTTCAGGAGCCTCTTTCTGGGAGCGCCCGCGAGACACAAGTTCACTTTCCTCGGACAAGCCTTCGATAAGAACCCTCGTCACCTCTCCGATCCTTTCCCTGAGCCTCTCCCGCGAGATTCTCTGCTGCAGGAGCATGGCCTGGTGATACCTGTCTTCCGCTACATCTTGAGGCACCTTACCCGGAAGGTTTTCGGCAGGACTCCCCTCCTCTTCAGAATAGACAAAAATGCCAACGCGGTCCAACCTCATGTCCTCCAGGAAATGAAGCAGATTGTCGAAAGCTTCCTTGATCTCCCCGGGAAACCCTACAATGAAGGTACTTCTTATGCATACCCCTGGAATCTGCTCCCTCAGCCTCTGAATGAGTTCACGGGCATCTCGGCATGTATTGCGCCGTCCCATGAGCCTCAAAATGCCGTCATCCGCATGTTGCAAAGGCACATCAAAATATTTGCAGACCTTCGGCTCACTGGCTACCACTGAAATGAGCTCATCAGTTATGCGAGTTGGATAGGTATAAAGAAATCTCACCCATTCCACACCATTGATGGAGGCGAGATCCCGCAAAAGCTCCGCCAGTGCCCACCGGCCATATAGGTCTTCGCCGTAACGGGTAGTATCCTGAGCCACAAGCACTAATTCTTTGACTCCATTCGAGACGAGCCGTTGGGCTTCCATTACAATAGATTCGATGGCCCTGCTACGAAATCGTCCTCTTATGGAGGGAATGACACAATAAGAGCAGCGATTATCGCAGCCCTCAGCGATCTTGATGTAAGCAGTGTATGGAGGGGTCAACAAAAGACGCGGTGTCTCATGCCCATAAATATAACGAGGCTCGGGGATCTGGATGGGCTTCTCTACCCGGCCCTGCTCAAGGATCTCTCTTATGACGCGGACTATCGCCGGAATCTGGTCCGGCCCTAGGAAAGCGTCCACCTCCGGCATCTCTTTCGCCAGCTCATCGGCATAACGCTGCGGCAGGCACCCGGTCATTATAAGGGCTTTGAGTTTTCCTGCATTTTTGAGCTCCGCGAGTTTTAATGTCTCGCCGATTGATTCCTCCTTCGCAGGCAAGATGAACCCGCAAGTATTGACTATAGCGATATCAGCCTCTTCTCCCTCCGGAACTATCTCAAATCCTGCCTCCTTGAGCATACCCAGCATTACCTCTGAATCAACCAGATTTTTGGCGCATCCGAGGGAGACGAGTCCGATTCTTACTGCGCTCAAAGGGTTCCAATCCTTCCAAGAATGGTGGCCCGGGCCGCGGTGGAGGCGATCCCGCGCGGGCGATCAAAGGTGACCCCACAGCCGATCCCGGACCATGCAGCATCATCTTGAAACGCAATCCTTGCCCCGGGACCGGATATCACCGCAAGGGCTTGTTTCTTGATTTGGAAATGAAATCTTGAGGTCGAGGCTATCTCTCCGTCCATATGGAGATATATCGGACGATCGGCTTCTATCATGACCTCGCTGGCCCTATAGATCTTCACCTTCGGCACTTTGACGTGGGTCCCAGTGAAGACCTTGGGAAGGGCGAAAAGCGTCTCCAATGATCTCATCTTTTCTATAACACACACCTCGAACATCCCGTCATCCATGATGGCATCCGGCGTAATCTTCATACCGCCCCCATACGTAGGGGCATTGGTCACGGCAACCAGGAGGGATTCCAGGGATAACTCCTTATGATCAAGTTTGACTTTTATGCGGGGAGCCTTATATGTGAAAAGAACCCTTAGCAATGCAAGGACATAAACCACAGGGCCACGAAGGAGCGGAATGCTCTGGTTGGCCTGCCGCGCAACTGTGGCATCAAAGCCCACTCCAACAGAACTCACGAAAAATCGATCCAATACCCTTCCAACATCCAGGTGCGCTATGCGGCCTGTCATGAGCAGTTGGCACGCTTTTGCGGGGTCGCGCGGGATATCGAGGCCTATGGAGAAATCATTGCCTGTCCCACAAGGAATGACTCCAAGGATCACATTAGATCCAATGATGCCATTGGCCACTTCGTTGACTGTGCCGTCTCCCCCCGCTGCCACAACAACATCATAGCCAGATGATACAGCCTCAGAAGCAAGCCTGGTGGCATCGCCAGGGCCACGGGTAAGCCTGAGATCAAAAGAGACCTTGAGATCAGACAGGGTCTTCCGGACAACTGGCATTACCCGCCTTGCCCGCCCTCTGCCTGCTCTCGGGTTAAGTATGACCAGAAATTTCACTTCACGCACCTCCATTATGAATCAAAAGGGCTATATTCATCTGGCTGCGGAGGCGAAAAAGCCAGGAGGCGAGGAGGTCAATAAACATTTGATGAACGAAGCAAGTTCAGCGAAGGTCCCGGAATGATCAGGCTTATGGGATTCATCGCATCGGCCTCTGAGACAATCGGTAACAAGGTAAGTTTTGATTCCGAGGGCTCCGGCGCTCAAATCCTCTTCAGCATCATTTCCCACCATGAGACATTCACCCGGCGACCTCATGATTTTGTCGAGGATCTCCTGATAATATTCCTTATTAGGCTTGCAGAAGTGCATCGTCTCATAGGAAGTTATGAGTTTGTAATCAAAGTCAGCAAGCCCGCCCCAACTGAGACGCTCCCGTATGGCAGACAGCGGAAACACCGGATTTGTGGCAATAACCACATCAAGCCCGTGGCGAAAGATATCCTCCATCACCTGGCGGGCTTCGGGCACCGGCCTGACATAAGAAGAGAGCTGTCGAAATTCATTTTTGTAGAAATCATCAAAAATAGGCATAAGACTCTCTTCGGGAATGCCAATTTTGGGGAAGAAATCCTCGACGAAGACTTGCTTATTTGTCTTGCCCGGATCCAGGCTTTTCACCATGGCGTCTGTGGAGGAGATCAGCTGTTTTATGAATCTCCTGGGCTCGACGAGGCTCGAGACCCTCATAGCCAGGAGCTCCATGTATTTGCCAAGGAAATAATCTCTGTCGTAATTTAGCAATGTCCCGTCCAAATCAAAAAGAATCGCCTTGATCAGCAGAGATCACCCTCTCTTCAGGTAAAAGATGCGCGCTTCTATATCAGCAGTGGCATCATTATCATCAAGGTAGAGTATCGCATAAGACGGCCTTTCAGTCCAGGGACTCTCCACACAAGACCCCGGGTTAAGGAGCAACGTCTTGCCCTTGTACCCCGTATACGCGCGATGGGTATGGCCAAAGATCACGCAATCAGCTCCAGGGAAGCTGTTTTCCGCCAGTCTCATAGTCTCCTCAGGGCTCCCATCACCATGCATAATGGCAATCGTCTTGCCTTTCAGCTTTATTTCCTTGGTGGGAGTCAATTTCTCGCGAACTTCAGGAGGATCCATGTTCCCATATACTGCCTCCACCGGAGCGATTGTCGCAAGCCGATCAAGCACCTCTAGTTGAGTCAAATCTCCGGCATGTATAATCAGATCCACCCCCTCAAATCCCGAGAGCACTTCTTGGGGAATTTCCTTCGCTCTCACAGGGATATGAGTATCCGAGAGCACCCCTATCTTCATTTTTTACATTCCCTCCCAAACTTACTGCTTTCAACTATTATGCCCATTATCTTACATTCTGTTTCATCGCGAATCGCTCCTCAACCATGAACGACGCGCACCTTACTCAACTAGGGTCACCCGAAGCCTGCTTCCATCCTTGACTTGCCGTAGAACCCCAAGGTCCCCGATTATCTTACCAAAAACGCTGACAGCGCTCGCGGGCCGTATCTCATTCCCGCGGCTTGCCGGTGTCGGTCCGAAGAACAGGCACATTGCAGATCCGGGCGGCCAGTAGCCTACATCCCCTCTCTCAACCACCTCACGTCCATTCTCTAGGTCCAGCCGTACAGGGATCCTAAAGTAAATCTCATCCCCCCAGGTATTGGCTGTAGCAGTAAATGGTGCCGCCTGCGCGACCGCTTTTGCGGTTTTTGTGTCATTCAACTCTATAATTATGCGATTTTCTCCAGCAATAACCGCAATCTTCTGGGACATATTCCTACCCCCTATGCAGGATGTTCAAAAGTTTCTATTTCAACACTTTCAGGCTACTTCCTGTCATAATGTCACCCATATGGTCAAAAAATAGAATGAGTGAGGCGAGTAAGTGATGGAATTCATGTCCACGGTGATATTCATCGCGAAAAGAGCTGCCATGCTTGCCGGTCTCGGATCGCTCATCGCCACCATCTCGGGGTCATGGCAATTCGCGATAGGACTATCGGCGGGGGCGCTTGCTAGCGTCCTCAATCTCGCGCTCCTGGGCATGAGTATCTCAAGAGCGATCCAGATGCCGCCCCCTGCTATCGCTAGATTCATGGGGTGGCGATATTTCCCGAGGTATTTTGCCATGGGCGTCGTCTTGTACTTAGCCCTCAAGATGGGGATGCCCTATCTTTTGGGAACCCTTACAGGACTTTATCTGGTGAAATTCATCATCCTCATGATGGGCGTGTTTGGATATAGGGGCGGGTGGTAATAGGGCGATGTGGAAGATGTTAAATGAGCTCCTCCGCATCATCATAGCTAACCATACGATATTGGTCACATGGACAATAATGATATTGCTCATCTCGGTCTTGGGCATTGCAGCGCGCTATGTGCTGACAAAGCCAGTAGATGCTCCACCTGATAGGCTTCAGAATACCATCGAGTTCCTGGTGGAGGGTGTGAGATCCTTTGTAGAAGCCTCGATGGGGCCTGATAGCGCCGGGTTCGTCCACTACATAGGGAGTCTCGCAGCCTTTCTCGTGGTAGCCAACCTGACAGGTCTAATAGGAGTGCGGCCTCCCACGGCTGATCTCAATCTGACTCTCGCCCTGGCCACGCTGACATTCGTGAATATACAATACTTCGGAATCAAAACAAAGGGCATGACCGGCTACATTCGGGGTTTTTTTGAACCCATACCCCTCATGCTGCCGCTGAATATCATAAGCTCATTGGCGCTGCCTTTCTCCATGGCCTTCCGCCTTTTCGGCAACCTGATGGGCGGGACGATGATCATGGGACTTATATATTCCATTATACCACTGTTTGCGCCAGTGCTGCCGCACATGTACTTTGACATATTTGCGGGATTGATGCAGACATTTATTTTCACCATGCTTACAATGGCTTTCATCTCCGATGCCAGGGGTTGAGTCGGCTGTCATGGACCTTGGCCGCCGCCATTCCCACACGGAACTCGACATCGGGCAATGATGAGAAGCGAATAGACATTCTGAGATGGGAGGCAAACAATATGGATCCATCAATCACCCCCAGAGCGATCCTCCTGGCAGCATCAGCTATAGGAGCTGGCCTTGCGGTCTTGACCGGATTTGGGACCGGGATCGGCCAGGGATTTGCTGCAGGCAAGGGGGCCGAAGCAGTAGCGAGGCAACCTGAGGCCCAAGGAGAGATAATAAGGACGATGCTTCTCGGCGCCGCCGTGGCAGAGACCACCGGCATATATGGCCTGGTCATAGCGTTGTTGTTGCTCTTCGCAAACCCATTGCTCAGGCTTTTATAGGAGGAGTCGGGATGCAGTCTCAACAGGCGATCTCTCTTTTCCAGTTGCCAATCTATGTCTCTTCGCTCCTAAATTTCATCATCCTTTATCTTGTATTGAGAAAGATCTTCTTCAAGCCTGTCATGAATTACCTAGATCGGCGTCGTCAGCATGTGGCTTCTGATCTCGAAAGCGCCAATGAGAAGCTTCAAAAGGCCCGGGAGATCGAAAAGAATTTGATCGCCAAGGTTGAACAGGCTGAAAGACAAGCCCGGGATGTGATTGCGGAGTCGAAGAGGCGGGCCGGAGAGATAAGGGATCAGAATGTGAAACAGGCAAAACATGAAGCGGATATCATACTTCGCCGTGCTCATGAAGAGGCAAAGGCAGAGGTTGATGAAGCGCGCCAGGAAATGGTGAATGTCGCCACGGAGATAGCATCGGCTCTTACTAGCCGCCTGTTGCGAAAGGAGATAACCACAGAAATCGACCAGCGATTGATAGATGAAGTAATATCCAGGATTGAAGGGCCAAGATGACGAGAGCGCGGGAAGCATTCATATGGGCCCAGGCACTGATAGACGTGACCGGAGCCATCGAGGACGTAGATAGAATAGGGGAAGATATCTCCTTCGTCGTAAAGGCCTTGGAGAAATACCGAGGGCTAGAGGGAGTTCTGGCGTACCCCAGCATCGATGCCAGGTCTAAGGTCATGTTCGTCAGAGAATTCATCAAGGAGGCCCTAGGACAAGATATCGACCCCGTAATCGTCTCCCTTCTGGAGCTCCTCATTCAACGCCGAAAGATAGGACTCCTGAAAGACATAATGAAGGCATATGATGCCGCCATCATAGAGCGTAAGGGGTTCGTCCCTGCAACGGTCATTTCAGCCAGGGGGCTGACTATGAGACAAATCGAAAGATTACGGGGTGTCTTGGAGGGTCGCTTGGGAAGGAAAGTAGAGATTAATGTCAGACAGGATCCAGAGATAATCGGGGGCATCAGGGTGGTCGCAGGAGATACCGTGATAGATGGAACCATCTCCTCCATCATCCGGCGAATATTCAGCTTTCAGACGAATTCAGCCAGGTAGAGGATGTGAGAAATGGCCTCGAATATTGGGGAACTTTCATCATTGATCAAGCAGAGATTGAACCTAGATGAGAATGTGCTGGAGACCTATGAAGCTGGATGGGTGATCGAGGCCGGAGACGGTATCGCCAGCGCTTATGGGCTAATGAGGGCCATGGTCGGGGAACTGGTGGAGATTGGAGAAAGAGCCACAGGTATGGTCCTCAATCTTGAAGAGGATCGCATAGGGATCGTTCTTCTTTCCTCAGACACTCAAGTAAAAGAAGGAGATCCAGTCAGGAGCACCGGGCGCACCGTTTCTGTTCCAGTCGGAGATAGCATCATCGGGCGTGTAATCGATCCTCTCGGCCGTCCCGTAGATGGCAAGGGACCAATCAACACAACAAGATATCGGCCTATTGAGGCCCCTGCTCCGGGAATAATCCACCGGGAACCTGTACATACTCCACTGCTAACCGGCATCAAAGCCATCGATGCCATGGTTCCCATCGGCAAAGGGCAGAGGGAATTGATAATCGGCGATAGACAAACGGGTAAAACGGCGATTGCGGTGGATACCATCATAGCACAAAAGGGCCAGGGGGTCATTTGTATCTATGTGGCAATAGGCCAGAAGACATCTACGATAGCGCAGATTGTCAGGACTCTGGAGGATAATGGAGCCATGGATCACACGATCATTGTGGCCGCTCCCGCCAGTGAGCTTGCTCCAATGCAGTATATTGCGCCTTACGCTGGCTGCGCCATTGGCGAGGAATTCATGTATAATGGCAAGGATGCCCTTATCATATATGACGACCTGTCAAAGCACGCCATAGCCTATAGAGCCACATCACTACTGCTGCGTCGTCCTCCCGGGCGCGAAGCATTTCCTGGCGACATTTTCTATATACATTCCAGGCTCCTCGAGAGATCGGCCAAGCTTTCCCCGGAATTGGGAGGTGGCTCTCTTACCGCCCTGCCCATAGTGGAAACTCTAGCTGGCGATGTATCAGCCTATATTCCCACAAATATCATCTCCATTACTGATGGGCAGATCTATCTTGACAGCGAGATCTTCTTTTCGGGGATAAGACCCGCCATCAATGTAGGGCTTTCCGTCTCACGTGTGGGCGGCGATGCCCAGATACCTGCGATGAAGAAAGTTGCAGGCAGGCTAAGGCTCGACCTGGCACAATATCGTGATCTCGCCACATTCGCCAGGTTCGGCACAGAGTTGGATGAGGCCACAAAGAAACGTTTGGAGAGAGGCAAACGTATAGTAGAAGTCCTGAAGCAACCTCAGTACCAACCGCTCCCGGTAGCAGAGCAGGTAGCCATCATATTCGCAGTAATCCGCGGATATCTAGATGACGTCGATGTAGAGTGGATCGAGGATTTTGAGCACGAGTTTCTACAATATATGCGAAGAAACAATGCTGATCTCCTGCATGATATAGAAGTTGCAGGTGAATTAGATGAATCATTGGAGGATCGCCTGAAAAAGGCCATAGAGGAATTCAAACCGAAATTTCTAGCAATAGCGAAAACCAGGGAGCCTGCCGGGCCGCAGGTTGCCTCCCGCATTCAGCCGCAGGGGGATGTGGAACGGCAGGTAATTCAAGGGGCCTAAGCGTGGCTAGGTGATGGTGATACTGTCCCGTCGGACGCGACAGTCCTGGGGAGTGGATACTCCTCTCGGCGGACGCAGCGTGATCGTGGAATGGGTGCTCCTCGCCATCGGACGCGGCCCTGCTGCGGGGCCGCTCAGTGGTCCTCGACCCTCGAGTAATAAGGTCTCGGACCAATGCCGATGGGAGGAGCACCCTAACCCCGAGTCCATCAGCCTTGGATCAAAGCCGCTGGGCTGGTATCACCCATCCCCGAATAGCTGCTTCCTTGGTTGCAGTAGAGCCTCGGACCAATTCTTGGGCAATTAAAGTGGTGGGACGGATTCTGGGCAGGTTCCGCGTGGAAGTGACCAGAAATTCGTCAGCTCCCTCGCCGAGGTGGCCATACTATCGTCAGATTAGGGAGATTCCGGAAAATTCTGGGCCTGAATTCTCCCCAGGTGACGAGAATTTAGGCAGATTTTGCTCAAGGGTGGTCAGAATTTGACCAGCTTCTGGCCCAGAGTGGCGAATTTCCTGTCATCTTGCCGTCAAGTTGGAAAATTATAGGCTATGATTATCCATAATAAGGAAGTCTATAGGGCATTTTGGACGAAGGTGACGGTATTTTAGTCAGCTTAAGCGTGAAGGTGGCAACAGCCTAGGCAGGCTCTGCTCTAAGGTGGCGAAAATCTGGGCACCTCAGTCCCAAGGTGAAGAACTCGAGGATAGAATCATCCGACGATCTGCATAGTCGGGAGAATTGCCGGGGAATGGGATAATAGATGCAACATCATACCGCATGTTCTAAGTTTGAGTTTGCCCATTTACAAAAGGAGTGGCTATATATGGAAGAATTGAGGGAAATAAGGAGAAGGCTCGCGGTAATTGAAGCGACCGGTGATGTCACCAAAGCGATGAGGATAATATCGGCCACAAGGCTGAAGAGAATCCAGGAATATGTTGGCAAAACAGATGAATATGCACAGGGTTTCAGGGAGATTGCGAGCAGGATGGCGCCGGCTGTCGGTATTCGCAGAGAGGCCGGCGCGGATGGAAAGACCGGGACGAAAGTCGGGGATGGTTTCGCGATGGAAAATGAGGAAACCTGCTATATTGTCATATCTTCTGATAAAGGCCTGGCAGGAGGTTACAACATAAATCTGATAGAAGCGCTAGATCAGCATTATCGGCAAAGGGCCCGATCCGATCCCCGAAACTTGGACAAGGCTCCCCTGGTCATCCCGGTTGGAATCAAAGGCGCGAGAATTTTGAGACATAAGGGGTGGAGAATAATGCAGGACAGCATTGATGTGCAGGAAATCCCGGGTATTGCCGATGCTGAGAAAGCTGCCCGTAAAGTATATGATGCCTATACGACTGGTGAGATATCTGAGGTTTTCCTTGCTTATACACGCTTCGTGTCCGCGGGGCGCCGTATCCCAACCATAGAGAGACTGCTGCCCATGAGCGCGATATGTGATCAGGGAGCAATGAACGGTGGAGAAGATAAGGCAGATGAACAGCCCCGTGAATCCCCCGCTCCTGTTATGCTATTTGAGCCGGATCCAGAGCAACTTTCAAAGGAGGTCCTCCCCGAATATCTTACCGCGATTCTATTCTCGGCCATGATAAACGCCAGAGCCAGCGAATTCGCAGCGCGAGTCGAGGCCATGGAGGGGGCAAACGACAATGCGAAAAAATTGGCCAAACAACTCTCATTCCTCTATAACCGTGCCCGCCAGGCCGAAATCACACAGGAGATCGGCGAAATCATCGCCGGAGCAGCGAGTCTGAGGTAAGGGGATGTAAGATGAACGAACTCGTAGAAGAGCTTTCAGAGGGAAAGGTAATTCGGGTCTTTGGGCCAGTTGTTGATGTGGAATTCCCGCCTGGGAAATTGCCATCCATATACACAGCCCTGGAAGTCATGGGAGATGAACGCAAGATCCCGAAAGTGGGCCCGCCGGATGAGCCTGTGGGCTCGCCAGTCTCTTGCGTGCTGGAGGTCATGCATCACATAGGAGATAACAGGGTGAGGACGATCTCCCTCTCCTCTACAGAAGGGCTGGTGAGAGGAATGAAGGTTGTGAATACCGGCGAGCCACTCAAAGTGCCAGTAGGCCCAGGCACCTTAGGTCGGGTCTTCGATGTCCTGGGTAAGCCCATCGATGGGCAGGACTACCCCCGAAACGTCACATTGAGGTCCATCCACCGTCCGTCCCCCGGGTTCACTCAGCAAGGTGAGGCCAACCAGATCCTCGAGACAGGAATCAAGGTAGTGGACTTGCTTGCTCCTTACTCGAGGGGAGGAAAGATCGGCCTTTTCGGCGGTGCTGGAGTCGGGAAGACAGTGCTCATTATGGAGCTCATCCGGAATATGGTCGTGGAGCATAAAGGGATCTGTGTATTTGCAGGCATTGGGGAGCGGACCCGTGAAGGCAATGATCTCTGGCTAGAGATGAAAAGAACGGGGGTATTGGAACGCACCTGCCTTGTATTCGGGCAGATGAACGAATCCCCGGGGGCCCGGTTCAGGGTAGGTCTTGCGGCCCTAACCATGTCGGAATATTTCCGAGATGATGAAGGCCAGGACGTCCTCCTCTTCATAGACAATATTTTCCGCTATATCCAGGCTGGAGGCGAGGTATCGGCCCTTCTCGGGCGGATGCCAGCCGCTGTAGGATACCAGCCCACGCTGGCCATGGAGGTCGGAATGCTCCAGGAAAGAATCACATCGACCAGGAAAGGGGCCATAACCTCTGTGCAGGCTGTTTTTGTCCCGGCTGACGACATCACAGATCCAGCTCCTGCCACCACCTTCGCGCACCTAGATGCCACAACTGTGCTATCCCGGGAAGTCGCAGAACTCGGCTTTTATCCTGCTGTGGATCCGCTGGATTCGACATCCCGGATGCTTGATCCCAAGATAATAGGAGATGAACACTACAATACGACAAGGGATGTTCAGAAAATACTTCAAAGGTACCGTGAACTCAAGGATATAATCGCCATCTTGGGAATGGAAGAGCTATCGGAGGAAGATAAATTGGTAGTAGCGCGCGCCCGAAAGATACAACGATTCCTCACGCAACCGCTTTTCGTGGCAGAGGCTTTTACCGGCCAAAAAGGGGTATATGTCCCAAGATCGGAGACTGTGAGAGGATTCAGAGAGATAATAAGCGGGAACATGGACAATGTGCCGGAGCAAGCATTCTACATGACAGGAACCATAGATGATGTATTAAAAGCCAGGTGATTTAGAGAAGCATGGCACGACAAACATTCGATTTCAAAGTGATTACTCCTAGCGGGACCGTCCTTTCCAGGAAACCTGAAATAGTGGTATTACCTGGAGCGGAGGGGGACTTCGCCCTCATGCATGGCCATGTGCCCATGATCGCAAAGCTTAAAAGCGGTAAGGCGCTGATTCTTCATGATAGGCAAAAGGAGAGCATCGTGATTGCCTCAGGGTTTGTGATGATGCGGCAGGATCAGGCTATTGTCTTCACGAGAGAGATGAATCTTTAAGGCTCTGGATCCTATCTGAAATGGCAGAAACGCCGCGGCTGCGATTGCCGCCCTCCTGCTTGCCGGCGTACATGGCCATATCTGCAAATTCAATCAGATCGCGCTTTGTCTTTGCATCGTCCGGGAATGTGCTAACTCCCAGGCTTACAGTTATCTTCCCCCCGGAACGCTTATCTGAGATCGGGAAAATACAGCGCTCGATCCGCTTACGTATCTTTTCGGCAACTACCATTGCGCTGGTCGAATCCGCCTCGAGCAGGATGACTACAAATTCCTCTCCGCCATAGCGTGCCACGATATCGGTGTTCCTTACCGCCCGCTTGATCTCCCGGGCAACCATCTTGAGCACCCCGTCCCCTGCCTGGTGACCATAGGAGTCATTATATTTCTTGAAATCATCGATATCAATCATCACCAGCGATAGATAACGGGCGTACCTTATGGCCCTTTCAATTTCATAGTCAAGTCTCTCCTGGAAATAACGGTGATTGTAAAGGCCGGTGACCGGATCCGTTATGGCCAGCTGCTCCGCCATCTTATGCAGTCTGGTCACCTCCGCCAACTGTTCGTCCAGCTTCTGATTTACCAGCCTGAGCTCCTCTTCCCGCTCCTGGAGCCTGGTATTCTTCTCTTTGAGCTCAGTGTACAACCGGGCATTTTCGATGGCAATAGCCGCTTGAATCCCAATTGTAGAAACGAGGCGCAGCTCATTTTCTGTATAAACAGTGGAATAGCTTTGGACCGAGAGGGCGCCAATAACCTTGCCACCAAAAACGAGCGGGACGACAATCACCGAACGAGGAAGCCTTTCCGTATCGCCGGTGAGCTTTGCCTCTTCGGGAAGCTGGCTCTGGTCAGCAAGAAGGTCAGGAATGAAAATGACCTGGTTCGAGAATATGACCTTCCCGGTGAACCCCGCATTCTCGCCCGGCGATACCCTAAAGCTGGGAATCCTTTTCCCGTTGTCAATTAAGATCTCGAAGCTTATTTCATTTGTTTCATGGTTGTATAGCGCGATAAAGAATCCCGAGGCATCCATAAGCTGGGAGATTTCCCTATAGATAACATTCAGGACCTCCGCCAGATCCAAAGTCGATGTAGTTGCAAGGCCAATCTGATAGAGGCTCGCCATTTCCCCGGCCATCCGGCGGGCCTCTTCTGTCTGTCTTACGAGCTCTCGCTCGAGTTGTTTCTGCCGGGTAATATCCCTCACTATGCCCTGGATGGCATAGGGTGGACCTCCCTGATGTATCAAAGTGGGATTCACTTGAAGCCAGCGTTCCCGGCCGTCCTTGCCCGCCACGCAAATATCATAGATCCGGAGGCCCGGCTCTTCTCTCAACCTTCCGCCGTCTTCACCCGGTTCTTCTGAGGCAGCTGCCTCATAAAGCATCGGTGGCACCAGGTCCTTGAAGCATTTTCCGATAAGCTCCTCCCTAGAAAAGCCAATCATTTCGGCCAGGTGCTCATTTACGAAAGAAAGCCTGCCGTCGAACGTCATGATGAAAACGCCGTCGCGTGCCTCCTCAACAAGTCGGCGATACTGCCTCTCTGACTCTTGTAGCTGATTCATCCTGGCACGGATATCCCGCTTGATCACCTGGTCCCATATGATCATCAGGAGTATTACAAAGAATGCCAGTCCCAGAGCAAGTGAGAACCCAGAAGTGAGTACCATTGCCCCGCCCCCGTAAGAATCTATCTTTCTCCGCCCGGAACCCAGCTGCAAAAATACATTGTTAAATATTTCTACGCTCAGGGCGTTGTTCCTGCATCATTTCATAAAATCCAGTGACAGGAATGTGAGGATACAAGATAAATAGATAATAACAAACCACCGGATGCAGTCCAGCATGTCCGGTGGCGTAATTAGATGATGGGGGCAGGCGCCCCCTCTATTCCCTTGATTGCAGAACAACAGGCTTGTCCAATGGTTTATTTCTTGCTGACACTATCTTTAAGGGACTTGCCTGCTTTGAAGACCGGAACAGTTGACGCCGCGATCTTGATCTCTTCCCCAGTCTGAGGATTCCTGCCGACTCGAGGCGCACGGTTCTTCACTGCGAAGGTTCCGAACCCGACTAGCTGCACCTTGTCTCCCGCCGCTAGAGCCTCCCCGATGGTATCAAAAACAGCCGTGACAACGGTTTCGACATCCTTCTTTTTCAAATCTACCTTTTCTGCAACGGAGGATACGAGGTCTGCCTTGTTCACATGTTTCCCTCCTTTCGCATTCATATTAGCTAGATCTGGAAACCTGAAACCGGCATAGTGACGCGGATTCAGCCATATCGACTAAAGGTATTCGCGAAACCCCCGATAAATCCTGCAAAGGCAAGACCCCAATGTAAAAAAATCACGATTTTTGGTCGATGGTACACTATCTTAGTTGGAGCCATTTGCCATCGGAAATCTCAGATCAATCACGTCGCCCCTACCGCCCGGGCTACCGATACTTTTACCATTGTATTCAACATCGACACCACCAGCATTTCCAAAGCGTATAACCATCTCTTCATTGGCGCCCCAGGTAACTTCTTCACCCGGATTCAAGGCTTTTTCATAGATAACTCTGCCATCGGCCTTCACCCTGATCCAGCACCTCTCTCTGGCATGTATCTTCACAGAGATCGGCAGAGCCTTCTCAGTCGCAGAAGAAGGCGGCAATTGCTGACTCTCAGGTTTCGCTGGCTGACCGGGCGCGAGTTGCGACGCCGACTGCTCTGCTCGCTGTTCAGGAGCTGCCTTCCCTATTGATGTCGACTCCCCCGCTGGCGCCGCCTGCCCCATAGGCGCCTGGCCCGATGGTGTTGCCAGGCCGCCTTGATGCTCCTGCTTCGATGGCGGCTGTTCCGGCGTCCCCGGTTCGACAACCGGGGGTTTCACCGGCGATTTTGCAGGCGAGGGCGACAGCTCAGACATGTCAGGAGCTCCCGTCGAGATTTGATCAGACGGCGGAGCTGATACCCCTCGTGTGAAAGGATATAGCGTCTTCCAGGCATAGACCCCCCCAATGATCAGGATAATGAGGGAAAAGATAGCCATAAGGAGACGCTCGCGATGCACTCTGCGGTAGAACCTTTGCTTCGATCTCCCGTCATTCAACGGCCTGGAAGGGCTGCGCCCTTTGGCGGCACTTCCGGCTCTCTCATCATTATGCCCCCTAGACAGCTTATATTGTTCCATCATCTGTACTCGGTCAAGACCAAGGAAGTCGGCATAGCTTCCGATGAAGCCCTTTGCGTACACATCACCAGGGAGCTTGTCAAACTGCTCTTCCTCTATCGCTTTCAGATAATATTCTCTGATTTTTGTTGCCTGTGCCACATCCTTCAAAGATAAACCCCTGGACTCTCTCGTTTGTCGCAGGAGTTCTCCAAGACCTTCCATGACGCTACCACGTCCCCATCCTTAGTTTTCCATATTTTACTGTCGTCTCATCCCCTGCCCAAATCTGTCAGGGCCGACAAGCACTTTTCTTGGTTTACTTCCTTGAGGAGGGCCAACTATTCCCCTCAACTCCATAGCCTCGATCAAGCTAGCCGCGCGATTGTATCCTATGCGCAGCCGGCGCTGAAGTCGAGAAATGGAGGCTTCTTGTGTCTCCATGACGACCCTCACGGCCTCGTCGAAGAGGTCATCCTCTGCGCCCCTCGAATCTTCTGATTCCTGGGATGGGGCAACACTCTCCGCTTCATATTTCGGAGTTCCTTGGCCTCTCACATAATTGACCAGTAGCTCCACCTCAGCGTCAGAAACATAGGCGCCCTGTACTCTGATAGGTTTCGGCGCCCCCACCGGGAAAAAGAGCATATCTCCCCTCCCGAGGAGCCTCTCCGCCCCTCCGCTATCAAGAATCACCCGTGAATCTATCTGAGAAGGAACAGCAAAAGCTATACGTGACGGGATATTCATCTTTATTACTCCGGTGATCACATCAGCTGACGGGCGCTGAGTCGCCACAACAAGGTGAATACCGGCGGCCCTTGCCATGAAGGCAAGCTGGCACACTACATCTTCTACTTCTTTCTGCGCCACCATCATGAGATCGCCGAGTTCATCAATGATCACCACTATATATGGGAGCGGCAGCGCCTCCTGATCTTTCAACTTGCCTTTGAGGCAGGCCTCATTGTATTTCTCGATATTGCGCACGCCCGCCTCTTCCAGGAGTTTATATCTCCTATCCATCTCGCCGGCCACCCACCGTAAATAGCCCGCAGCTTCCTTCGTGTCGGTGACGACAGGGGCGAGAAGGTGGGGCACCTCATCAAAAGTTGTGAGTTCGACACGCTTTGGATCTATCATGAGAAGCTTGACTTCATCTGGTGTCTTTGTAAAGAGTATGGTGGAAATCAATGTATTAAGACACACGCTCTTGCCCGACCCTGTAGCGCCCGCGACCAAGAGGTGGAGCATGCTCACCAGATCCCCCACCACCGGGGTCCCGGCAATATCCTTGCCGATCACTATGGGGATCTTGCGCTCTTTTGCCCTGAATTCCTGTGATTCCAGCACTTCGCGCAGGTAAACGGTGGCAATTTCCTTGTTGGGCACCTCAATCCCCACCGCTGATTTCCCGGGAATGGGAGCTTCGACTCTAACCCCCACCGCCGCCAGGGCCAAGGCTATATCATCAGACAGGTTCACGATCCTGCTAACTTTGACACCGGGACCTGGCTGGATTTCAAAACGAGTTACCACAGGTCCCCTGCTCACTTGCAGCACCTTTGCCTGAACTCCAAAGCTGAGGAGGGTCTCCTCCAGCAGTCGCGCCCGGTCCAGAACACTTTGAGAATCCTTCAGGGCAACAGATCTTTTCGCGGTGACCCGTCTCAGGATAGATATGGGAGGCAGTGTGTAAGATGCAACGGGATCTTCGACAATAGGGATAGACTGATGAACAGCGACAGATTCCCCGGGCTTCTGGGCAGCGGCCATATCTCCGCGGGCCATAGCCCTGCCCTGTCCCTTACCCTTGCCTATTTGTCCCGCCACTTGTGCCGCATCTTGAGGTTCCACAGAAAAGACAGGGGCATCCCCGGCAAGAGGGAATTCATGGCCTGCATCAATGATGATGGGTATCTTGCTGGCAGCCGCTTCCCGAGTTGAGGCCGCTTCAGTGCTTTCCCCCTGTCCAGAGGTAACTCCTTGGGCTCTTTGAGAAGAGATCTCTCTCCGAGATTTCTTATGGAAAAAGGAGATCAGAGCTGACGATCCCCTCAAAAGCCAGCGCAGCAGAGCAACAAGCCCCGCAGCAAGATATCTTGTCCACCTCAAGCACATCCGTCCCAAGGCTAGAAGCGAAACATCCAGAGCCGCTGCGGCTCCTATCCATCCGAAGAGCAAAAGAAGGATCAACGCGCCGACTTCCCCGAACGCAGGCGCTAAAAATGACGATAATAGGCCTCCTAAAAGTCCCCCGGAGGGCTCGGGCACACCCCAGCTTCGCAATATAGCTCTGACTGAGGCAAGATCAAGTATGCTCAAAATGGAGAACATAATAACTATGAGTCCTACAATTCTGGGCGCAATACGATGTCTTGTGGTAATGCTCAAGACTCCCGCCGTGAGAACCATGAGAGGGATAAGAGCAGCCCCCGTCCCTGATAGAAACCGCAAAGATGCAGCGATTGCAATACCAGCCCGGCCGACGAAAAATGCACGTTCATGCGCTTGATAGAAGATAGTGATGAACGCCATGATACCAATGGCAATGAGAGCTATCCCCGCCAGGTCGGAAATTCCAGGATTGGAGCCCCCCTGAACACTCCTATCGTTTCTGATGGACCCTCTTTTAGCATGACCTGCCACCACAATACCCTCCCATAATATACTTCTCCTGTCTTTTCCCACATCCTTCTCATGAGGGGCATTATTGCGCGATAAACCGCCCGAATATGATGAGCCCGCCCACAATCCAACAGTAAATGGCAAGTAAGGAGAATCTCCTTTTCCGGAAAGCCAATAGCACCATCCTGATGGCGATATATCCGGAGACTGCGGCAGATATCACACCGATAACCATAGGTGCCACCAGCCCGCCCCCGACCCCTGTCCCCAAGAGGTCTTTCAACTCGAGCAGCGCCGCCCCGATGATCACCGGAATCGACAAGATGAAGGAGTATCTAGCGGCTTCTTCCTTCCTCAGTCCCAGCAAAAGGGAAGTCCCTATCGTTGCGCCGGAACGCGATATTCCGGGGAACGCCGCGATCCCCTGAGCTATACCGACGATAAATGCGCTGATCGCGGGGAACCGGCTGATCGAAGCACGCTCACTTCCGAAGCGTTCGCTTACGAGTAGGAAAGTGCCAGTTATGAGAAGCGCCCACCCCACGGTGCCAACGGAGGAGAAAGTCGCCTCCACAAGGGGTTTCAAAATGAGAGCCAGTATAACCGTGGGGATACAGGATATGATGAGCAGGAAGAACATTCGCCTGTATCCCGCTACAGTATACCGTGATTCCTGCGTCCGGCCAAGGGATCGGGGAGCAAAGAAAGCCGCGATGAGACGTCCTAGATCCTCCCGATAAGCGATTAATACGGCAACAACCGTTCCTAAATGTAACATCACATCAAATAACAGAGGCGCCTCATAAGCGCCCAAGATGCTTCTAAAAATAACCAGATGGCCCGAACTGCTCACAGGCAGAAATTCGGTAAGCCCCTGGACGATACCGAGAATTAGAGCTTGAAAGCCGGTCACGCGCATCACCTCCGTCATCAAATTCTATCACTAATGATGGAATAAGGCGAGAAGCATGGTGACCATTTTGACGAATTGATTCATGAATAGAAGCACCAGGATGCCGGATATCAGGTTGAAGAGGAGGTGGGCTCCGGCTGCCTGTCGGCCTAGATCTGGAGACAATTTAGATACAATGCATGTAAATTTTTCTAGGAATGGAAAAAGAAAGAGCACCCCTACTGCATTGAATATGAGATTAGCCACAGCTACGGCCTTACCTGCGGCCGTTGAGCGAACGCTGGCGATCAACCCTGTGACGCACGTCCCGATATTGCTCCCCAGGATTACCGGTATTGCCTCAGAAAGGCCCAAAATACCGCTATCACAGAGTGCCACTACAGCCGACGTCACAGCGCTCGAGCTTTGAACCGCCGCAGTGACCAGCGTCCCAGCCAGGATACCAAGGGAAGGATTGCGGCCAAAGCTCGCAAGCAAGGAAACGAACCTTGCGTCAGCTGCTAACGGCTCGAGGACCTGAGTCATCGTCTCAATACCCAGGAATATGGCGCCAAATCCAGAGAGAGAAAATCCTATGGCACGAAATGGCCTCACCAGCAAGAATACAAGTCCCAGGGTAACCAATGGCACTCCAAGCGTTCCGAGATCCAGCGCGGCAATCTGGGCAGTCAGAGTGGTTCCAATGTTGGATCCCACGATTATGCTGAAAGCCTGGCTAAGGCTCATTATCCCAGCGTCCACCATAGCGATCATGGCCACGGTTACTGCGCTCGAACTCTGGAGTATGGCAGTGGCCAGGAAACCGATGACTGCGCCTATCGTGGCGTTTGGGATCCGACGTCCTATCAATTCCTGTCCTCTATGGCCAAACCACGATGAAAGACCTGACTTTACAAGCTCGATACCTCCCAGCAACATGAAGAAACCACAAAACAACCAGCATATAAGGCAACGCATCGTCCTTCTCCTGGTCCCCTCTCATGACGATTCCACTGCAATATATGCTGGCAATGCGGCGCCTATTATCCATTTAACGCTACCATAAGAAGGAGCGAGGACTAAGCGGCATTTCGAGAACCATACCGGGCTGGATGTCCTGGCGAAGATATGCGAATGGATCAGTGGAGAGGATCCTCTCTATTTTCACTTTACTAGGAGAAATTGGGGAGACCTGCATCTTAAAGCCTCCATAGTCCAGCTCCAGGAGATCCTTGCCGACATCCTCAAGACCATTGAGAACATCTTCTAATGGCACGACGGTATAAAGTATCATTGCAGCCTCATATCCTCTCTCTTGTCAACATCCTCCCCGGCCGGGGGGACGCCAATCTCTTCTTGAGTCTCGACGATATTCCCAACTTTCCTTCTTCGATGTTCAGCGATCATATCTCTCAACTTTTTAAGAGCCAGGCTCAGCCCTCCTACATCATCCATAAGGCCGACATCAACTGCATCTTTCCCGACCAAAACCGTTCCAACATCCCTCACTAGCTCCCCGGTCCGCAGCATGAGCTCACGGAACTTTTCCTCGGTTATCCTCGAATGGGAACATACGAATTTGATGACGCGATCCTGCATCTTGTCTAGATACTCATATGTCTGAGGAACCCCAATCACCAGCCCCGAAAGCCGCAATGGGTGAATAGTCATAGTAGCTGTATTGGCGATGATGGAATAATCGCAACTGACAGCGACCGGGACAGCTATTGAATGACCTCCGCCTAGGACCAAAGACACTGTAGGCTTTGACAGGCTCTCCAGCATTTCGGCGATGGCAAGCCCTGCCTCCACATCGCCCCCGACCGTATTGAGTATAACAAGGAGGCCCTCAATGGCGGGATTTTGTTCGACAGCTACAAGCTGCGGAAGAATATGTTCGTATTTTGTGGTCTTGTTCTGTGGGGGGAGCATGATATGACCTTCGATTTGGCCCACGATGGTGAGACAATGAATGTTATTTTCGGGCTGATGCGGTACCTTCATTTCCCCAAACTGCTGTATCGACTGCATCTGTCCTGACAATGAGCCAGGCGAGGTTCCTGGCGGAGAACCTGGTCTGGCCGGCGGGGTAGATGAAGGGATTTCCATCGGCATACAAAGTAACACTCCTGTTCATTCAGCATTTGGCATTCAGGAGTAGTATGTGAGGGAAGGGCCAAAACATGCAAAGAGGATGCTTCTTACACTTCCATCACAATGGGAAGGATCATGGGCCTCCTCTTCATTTTTTCAAATATGAATTGGCGCAGGGAGTCCCGGATATAGCGTTTTATTGTCTCCCACTCAGTAACGCCCTGATCTTCGCATCGCTTCACAACTTCTTTTACGGTCGACCGGGCATCTTCAAGCAGCCTCTCTGATTCCTTGACATAGACAAATCCTCGGGAAACGACATCAGGTCCAGCGACTATGGCCCCTGTTTGTTTGTCTATGGTAACTACCACGATCAGGATCCCGTCCTCGGCAAGCTGTTTCCTGTCACGAAGAACCACATTGCCGACATCGCCTATCCCGAGCCCATCTACGAGGACTTTGCCAGCCGTGACCTTTCCTCCGACACGGGCCCATGACTGCCCGAATTCAAGGACATCGCCGATGTCAGGGATAAATATGTGTTCCTCAGGGAGGCCTACCTGCCTCGCCAGCCTGGCGTGTTTCACCAGATGCCGATATTCTCCATGAACGGGGATGAAGTACTTCGGCATCACGAGATTTAGCATGAGTTTCAATTCTTCCTGGCTTGCGTGCCCGGAGACGTGCACCCCCGAAAACGCTTCATAGATCACATCTGCACCCTGCCGGAAAAGATGATTTATAGTCCGGCCGATGAATTTCTCATTTCCTGGAATGGGAGACGCAGAGATTATGACAGTATCTCCTGGCATGATACCGATTTTCTTGTGCTCGGCCATAGCCATTCTGGTGAGCGCGGACATAGGCTCGCCCTGGCTGCCGGTTGTTATAATGACGAGCTGTCCAGGGGGCACACGATCCACAGCGTCAAGCTCTATCATCATTCCATCGGGCATCTCCAAGTAGCCGAGATCTAGCGCGATCCCGACCACATTTTCCATGCTCCTGCCTACAAAAGCCACCTTGCGATCGAACTTCCAGGCAGAGTCTATGATTTGCTGTATCCTGTAAATATTGGAAGCAAAGGTGGCGACAAGGATCCTCCCTTGAGCGCGGCGAAAAGTCTCCTCAAATGCCTCCCCTACTTCCCTCTCGGACAATGTATAACCTGGACGTTCCGCATTGGTGCTGTCCGAAAGGAGCAGCAAGACACCCTTCTGTCCATATTCGGCAAATTTGCTAAAATCCATTGGCTCCTGGCCAATGGGAGTCTGGTCAGCCTTGAAATCACTTGTATGTATTATTATCCCTGCAGGGCATGTTATTGCAAGAGCGACTACATCAGCTATACTATGGGTCACATGAATGAACTCAACTGTGAAAGGCCCAAGCTCCACCCTATCTCCCGCTCTTATGCAAACAGGCGGTATGGCAGGCTCTATGCCCTGCTCTTTCAGTTTCCCTTCCACAAGCCCTAGCGTGAGCCTTGTTCCATAGATTGGAACATCAATCTGCTGAAGCACATAAGGGACGGCTCCAATATGATCTTCATGGCCATGAGTCAGGATCATCGCAAGTATCCTGTTCTTATTTTCCAGCAGATAGGAAATGTCAGGGATCACCACATCTATCCCCAGCATCTCCTCCTCGGGGAACATGAGCCCTGCATCTATGACCAGTATCTTGCGGTCATATTCAATGGCCATCATGTTCTTGCCTATTTCCCCAATGCCCCCCAGAGGAATGACATTTACTTTGTTTTCTTTTGGCACGTCTGGTGCACCGCCTCCTACACGAAAACCATCCATTGGGCGCGGACATCTCATACATGATATCCGCGCCCCATTGCTGCGATCCCGAAATCCCGGCGCCACTTCGACATATTCACGGCGGCGCTGGTCGAAAGCCTAAGCGCTTATTATCCCGGCCTCCACAAGAGCGGATTTGATGGCACTTGCCTCAGCGTCATTCGGGGGTATCATCGGCAGACGATACCCTCCCACATCAAACCCGGAGAGCTTGAGGGCAAACTTGACGGGAATGGGGTTCGTGGTCACAAAAAGAGCCTTGAAGACGGGATAAAGCCTGGCGTTGATTCGCCATGCTTCCTGAATCTTACCAGCGAAATATGCATCGACCATCTGTCTGATCTCATTCCCGACTATATGGGATGCCACGCTCACCACTCCCGAACCCCCTATTGAAAGGATTGGGAGTGTAAGGCTGTCGTCCCCGCTGTATATCTCAAAGCTCTCAGGAGTCTTGCGTCTTACCTCTGTTGCCTGATCAAGATTTCCCGTGGAGTCCTTCACCGCGACTATATTTGGAATCGAAGCAAGTCTGGCCAAGGTGCCAGCAGTCATGTTCACTCCAGTCCTACCAGGAATGTTATATATCATGATCGGCAAAGAAGTCTCACTAGCAATTGCGGAAAAATGCTGGAAAAGACCTTCCTGCGGTGGTTTATTATAATACGGAACCACCACAAGGGCACCGTGAACACCCAGTTTCTCGGCGGCTCTTGTGAGCTCAATGGATGCCTGAGTAGAATTTGTTCCTGTGCCCGCGATCACCTTAGCTTTATCCCCAACGGCATCTAACACAGCACTGAATAACTTGAGCTTCTCTTCTTTCGTTAAGGTAGGAGATTCGCCGGTGGTGCCTGCGACCAGGACGGCCGCGGACCCATTCTCTACCAGCCTTTGAGCGAGTTTGCCTGCCTTATTATAGTCAACCTCCAAATCGGCCCCGAAGGGGGTTACCATAGCTGTCACAACCGGTCCGAAACGTGATTGCACAAATCCACCTCCCAAACTCAAACCTCTGGTAAGCCTCCTAACTGCCCCCAAGGTGAAACTTACTGTGAAGATTCCTCACAGCCCTCTGCATATCCTCCTTTTTCACCAGGCATGATATGCTCGTATGAGAATCCGATGTCTGGAATATCGGAATCCCATCGCCGTTCAAAGCTTCTACCACCCGCTCCATCACGCCAGGCACGCCGCGCATCCCCGCTCCGACCACAGATACTTTGGCGCACGACCTCATGGTCGTCACCTGGACGCCGGAAAGTTCCAGGGCAGAAATGACCGCGAGCGCGCTATCTAGCCTGTCATCCTTTACAGTAACCACGATCATTTCAGGAAATACATTTATCAGGTCCACGCTAACTCCTGCATCAGCCAGGGCCTTGAAGATAGAGCGAGCTATGCCCGAGCTATTCACATCAACTGATGCTGCGACCTTGATCTGCGCGAGATCGGTGATACTGGTAACCCCTGTCACGACTCGATCTCCATAGATCCTGGTGGAGGGAAACCCCCTGACTTCACTGATCACGGTCCCAGGCGAATCCGAGGAGGCGCATAGAATCTTCATAGGGATGCCTCCCTGCATTGCTATCTCAACGGCCCTCGGGTGGATCACCTTAGCCCCGAGATGGGCTAGTTCAGCCACTTCACGATAAGTTATCGATTTGAGAGGCCTCGCATCAGGCACAAGCCTGGGATCAGCAGTCATAATACCTTCCACATCAGTATAGATCTCGATCATCTCTGCATGTAAGGCGACACCCAGGGCTGCGGCCGTGGTATCACTCCCTCCCCGACCCAAAGTCGTTATTTCATGTGATTTGGTAATGCCTTGGAATCCCGCGACCACCACTATATAACCCTCATTTAGATGCTTCAAGACCTGATCCGGACGGACCTCGATAATGGAGGTATTGCCAAATTCCTCATCGGTGATGATGCCAGCCTGGGCTCCCGTCAAGGCAATGGCGGGGTATCCCTTTGCCTTGAGGGTTAAAGCCATGATCACACTGGATATAACCTCCCCACAAGAAATCAGGAGGTCCTGATGCCTCGCATCTGCATCAGGACTAACCTCCCTTATCAGGTTGAGCAATGTATCTGTTGCATATGGCTCTCCTGCACGCCCCATGGCCGAGACGACTACGACAGGCGAGTATCCCTGTCTCTTGGCCTCGATGACACGCTCCGCTGCCTTTGCTCTGAGGGCGGGGGTGGAGACTGACGTGCCACCAAATTTCTGAACAATAATCCTCACCTTTACCACCTCATGAGGTAATTCCAGGAAGCGGCAGGCACACTTAGACAAGGCTCCATTCGATGGCTCTCTCCGCTATTTGAATTGCATTTAGAGCTGCGCCCTTACGAATCTGGTCTCCGACCACCCACAGGTTAAGTCCTGAAGGCAAGGAATTATCCTCACGGATACGCCCGACGTATACCTCATCTTTGCCAGATAGATCCAATGGCATTGGATAGACCATTTCCTCCGGCACATCCATTACTTTGACTCCAGGCGCCGAAGAGAGCACCTCAATAGTCTCTTCTCTGGTCAAGCGTCTTTCAAGTTCGAGGTTTACTGATTCGGAATGGCATCTCATGACGGGGACCCTCACCGTTGTGGCAGTGATCTTGATGTCCTGCCGGTGAAGAATCTTCCGTGTCTCATGAACCATCTTCCATTCCTCTTTGGTATAATACATTTCTCCAAAGACATCTATCTGCGGTATTAGATTGAAAGCTATCTGAAAATGCTTTGGGGCGCTCGCATAGGGAAGAATGGCTGGCTCCACTGCCTCGCCGGCAAGGTATTTCCGCGATTCCTCAAGAAGCTCCTGCATAGCTCTAGCCCCTGCTCCTGACGCCGCTTGATAGGTGGAGACCACGATGCGCTTTATTCTCGCGCGGTCATCTATAGGCTTCAGCGCGACAACCATGATAATCGTGGAGCAGTTCGGATTTGCGATTATTCCTTTATGTAGCCTGATATCCTCTGGATTTACCTCCGGCACCACTAAAGGCACATCAGGGTCCATCCTGAAGGCACTGGTATTATCTATCACAAGAGCCCCGGATTCCACCGCGCGCGGAGCCAAGTCTTTGCTCACCTGCCCACCTGCGCTGAAAAACGCCACATCTATCCCTTTAAAACTCTCTCCAGTAGCTCTTTCAACCTTACATGCGGTTCCCTTGAAACCCAGTGATTTGCCAGCCGACCGCTCTGAAGATAGTAATCTGATCTCTTTGACCGGAAAGTTGCGTTCCTCGAGTATTGAAAGTAACTCCCTGCCCACTGCGCCTGTAGCGCCTACTATTGCTACATTAAATCCGTTCATAAAGGTCCCCTTTCAGACGGCCTACCCATTTTCATATTAACATAACCCTATCTAGTTCTCTTGTCAACAAGCAATGGCTGTAGCTGCACCCCCTCAAGGGCGGCCAGTATGGCATCAGGTATCAAGTCCATCTTTGAAATTAGGGAATTAGGCTTTTTGTCGGGGTCATCCTGGCCAAATGGAACAAAATATATGTTCTTTGTGTTGAGCAGGATGCCCAGATTCTTTGCATTATTACTCAGGGCGTCATTTGTGGAGATGCCGATGACTACAGGCCTGCCGTTTCTAAGATGCGCCTTCACGGCCATAGTCACGGGCCCGTCGGTTATGGCCATGGCAAGCTTCGCTAGTGTGTTTCCGGTGCAGGGCGCAACAACGAGGACATCAAGGATGGCGCACGGGCCTATAGGCTCAACCTCCTGTATGGTGCAAATCGGTTCCCGGCCTGTGATCTCTTCGAGTCTCTTTACCAATTCGGCGGCCTTTCCAAATCTTGTATTACACATAGCCGCGTTATGGGATAGAATCGGATATACCTCGGCCCCTTGTTTTACCAAAACCTCGACCTGCGGAAGGACTTCCGGTATGGTGCAAAACGAACCTGTAAGCGCAAATCCTATTGTTTTGCCACTGAGGCGCATAATCCATACCTCCAATTTCCCGTTTGGTCATCAGGGACGAGAGAGCGTCCTGCGAATTAGATCAGGCACTGTCTTAACGAGAATCTGACCTGCCGTTTTGGGAGCCACTTTCCCGGGCAGCCCAAGGGCAAGTATCGCCCTTATTCCGAGTTTGGCAGCAGCGTCAAAATCTGTGCCTCCCGGATGAGAAGCGAGGTCTATAATAATACTGCCGGGTTTCATATGCTTCAGGACATCCTCTGTGAGAACCACATAAGGGATTGTGTTGAATACAGCATCTGCGAGATTCATATATTCCTTGATGCTGGAAAGAGGTATTGCAATGGCGCCCATCTCATCTGCCCTTGCCAGCTGTGCTGGGTTTCTGGCGATAACGTAGGTATGGGCCCCTAGAGCCAGGAGAACCCGGGCCATTGTCTGCCCCACCCGTCCGAAACCGGTGACAAAGGAATATGACCCGTGGATCGTGATAGGCAATTCCTCCATGGCGATCTGAATTGCGCCTTCAGCTGTAGGCACCGAATTGGCGATAGCTATCTCATCCACCTCGGCGACCTCTACCAACCTCACCCCATGCTTGTTCGCGAGATTCTTGAGCCTGGGGCGCGCGACCCCTATGAAAACCGGAGCATTCGTTCCTATAGCCTCCAGCAGCTCCTCGGTAATGTAGATTGTCGCATTGGGGTCCATGGTCCTGACCTTGCCCCCAACATCAAGACCGCCCATTCCCACCACGATCACATTTGCGCTCTGTATGGCATCCCAGATATTGTCAGATCGTTTGGCATTAGAGAGTTCCGGTAAAGGAGGAAAACCGTAGGTAATAACTGAGGCTCCCTGAGCAATGAATTCTCTTATAAGCTCGATTTCCCGATAATCACCTCCCAGTACAAAAATAGTCAACCCTTCTAAGCCGTAAGCCATTTCCCTCCCCTCCCCTTAACCTACTGAACTGCAACAGTAGTATATTCTGGGGAGGGAAGACTGGTGATTAACTCAGGCTCGAAGGGCTGGACCAAAAAATGAGAGTCTACAAGCCCATGAGTTTATCCAGGCCAACGACCAGCCCCTTCAGGGTTCGTGCCTTCCGGACGGCCAGCATGACCCCAGGCATGAAAGATTCACGATTGATGGAATCATGCCTTATGGTCAGAGTCTGACCTTGACCGCCAAATATCACTTCCTGATGGGCTACAAGACCTGGTAGGCGAACACTGTGAATTCTATATCCCTTTACTGTTGTCCCCCTTGCAGGGTTATTCTCAGCAGTATCACCTTCTTCTGCCCTCGTGGCAAAGCCAGCTTCTTCTCGAGCCCGGCCCATCATCTCGGCGGTCCTGATGGCCGTCCCAGAAGGGGCGTCAATCTTGGCCTCATGATGAAGTTCGATGATCTCAGCCACCTCCAGATACCGGGAGGCCATCTCGCAAAACTTCATCATGAGAACTGCCCCAATCGCGAAGTTCGGGGCGATCACCGCGCCTATCCCGCTTTTATCACACAATGCCGCAATTTCATCTATCTTTTGCTGCGGTATGCCTGTTGTGCCGATAACCGGGGAGACACCCCTCTCAATCGCGCAACGGGCATTTGATACAGCGCCTTCCGCTCTTGTGAAATCTACAAGGACATGGGGCCGAAGGCGAGATATCACCTCTTCCAAATCACGCGCTACCCTTATGATGGTGGGCACCCCGCGCAGCTCAATGGTGACATCGCGCGGCACGGCATCTACCCCGCCCACCAATTCCATATCATCCTGGTTTCCCACAGCGCGCATGACTTCGGTGCCCATCTTGCCACAGGCCCCTGAGACCAAAACCTTTATCTTCTCCACCATCTCAGCTCTCCCCTCAAACCCACGCAAGGGTCACAAAATCCCCATATACGCTGGATATTATAACATTTAGCGAATCCAGATGCCGCCCGTCTTATCCTAATGGACCTCTACATCGCTCGCCCCTTCTGACCTAAATATATTGGCAGCATCATTGGCCTTGGCATCATCAGTCTTGACGACTCCGAGGATTCCGCCCTGTTTCACGCGCTCCTCATAATATCCACCGCGGTCATCGGGAATTCCCAGGTCAACCAGCCCACCTACCAGGCCCCCTGTTACTGCGCCGCTTAGCGCAGCGGCTAGCGGACCTGCCGCGACTATCGGCCCTATGCCAGGGATCGCAAGGGCACCAAGACCAGCCAAGAGCCCGGCTCCTCCACCTATGGCCCCACCGGTCACCGTGCCCTCCATTATGCTGCCCCCGCCTCTTGCTCCTCCATCATCTTTAGAGACGATCGATATCTCGTCATCTCCGAATCCTTTGGCCCTCAAGGCACGAATAGCTTTCTCCGCTTGATCGGCAGAATTGAAGACTCCTATAACTGACGCCATGATTTAGATTCCTCCTTTGGGGTCTGAAACTAGTATGTAGTCTACCCCAAAGGCGCATTGCCATATTCCGATTCGGGCATTTCCACCAGGACAATCTCAGGCCCGATAGTCTTGACTCTGGACCAAGGTATCATCAGATCAGGTTCTCGCCATAGAGGCAAAAGACCGCGGCGTCGCCCCGGTATCACAATGGATACTACCCGGCCGGTTTCTGTATCGATCTCGACCTCCGGGTCAGTTATCATCCCCAAGCTGCGAGCTTGGCCAACCTCGATTATCTCCTTTCCAGCAAGCTCACTTATCCTCATTGTGACGACCTCCGTACGCATGCCGGCGGGGATTGACTCTTTCGCATTCCTCGAGTTTTTCCCTCACGCGCAAATATTGGATTACAAGACTATCTAACTGGCTGCTGACATGCCGGGTCCTGTCGCCATCGAAGCGCCCGCCATCTTCCTGGATGGATAAATATAACTCTTGCCTGAGCGCCTCTATCCGAACCTTGAGGGAATTCAGCCGCCCATCTATGTCTTGCAGCAATTCATCAGCTGATGCTCGCATAAGCCTCCCCCCGGCATTCCCGTATGGCCAAAGCCTCCTTCACCGCGATCAGTCTCCGGGATCTCAGATATCTCTTTGAACTCTGCGCGGATCACCCTGGAAAACACAATTTGAGCGATTCTGTCACCTCTATGTATAGTAAATGCCTCAGGCCCAAGGTTTATGAGCACCACATGAACAACACCCCGATAATCCGCATCGATGGTCCCCGGGCTGTTGAGCAGGGTCACTCCATACCTTGCGGCAAGGCCGCTCCTGGGTCGCACCTGTCCCTCATATCCCGGGGGAATTATAAGCCTGAGTCCAGTGGAAATCATTCGATATTCACCAGGACCCAGCGTGACTTCACCATCGACAGCGGCCGGAAGATCCAATCCCGACGCCATGGATGTCATATATTGAGGAAGGGGAATATCACATGCTCCCGGTTCTCGAACAAATCCAATCTCCACTTTTTCTCGCCCAAATTCATTCATGGCACATCACCCTTGGGTCAGGAATATAAGGAATCAAGCAATCTCTTCTGAGATTTTTTTACATCTGGACCTATGATCGCTAGAGAGAGCTGATCAAACCCCGCGATTTTGCGAATGATGCGCATTATATCATCCATCTGGACTCGGTCGACTGCACCGATTACCTCCTCAGGAGTATAAAGCCTGTCATCGAACATCTCCATTTTGGCGAGCCGGCTCATCCTATTGCTGGTGCTTTCAAGAGACAGTAAAAGACTCCCTTTTAACTGCTCCCTGGCCCTGGAGAGTTCCTCCGGCGACGGTCCATTTGTCCTGAAGTCCTGGATGATCTCTTTGATAAGGGCCAAGACCGTCTCTGCGTTGTAGGGGCTGGCTGCCGCATATATCACGAAAACGCCCGTATTCTCGTAGGATGCATGATAAGAATATGTGGAATAAACAAGCCCACGCTCTTCTCTGAGTTCCTGAAACAACCTCGAGCTCATCCCCCCGCCCAGGATGGCATCAGTGAGATACAGAGCGTACCTATCAGGATGGTTCCAGGGCAATCCCGGAAGGCCAATGCATATATGGATTTGCTCCGTATCCTTGTCACGGAATATATGGCGAAAGGCCATTTCATGATCAGTTTGGAAAGTCTCGCCAGCGCCGCGAGGAAGATCATGGAAATATGTTTCTGCCAGCTTCACTATCTTCTCATGAGGTACGTTACCTGCCGAGGATATTATCAGCCTCTCTGAACCATAAAATCGGGACATGTATGAGATTATATCATCCCTGCTCAGGCTGCCGACGGTATCCTTTGTGCCAAGGATGTTCAGCCCTAGAGACCGGTCCCCGTAAACGGCTCTTGCCAATTCATCCTGGACCAGTTCATCAGGTGAATCCTCATACATCTTGATTTCCTCGATCACTACCCCCTTCTCCTTCTCGATTTCGACAGGATCAAAGAGAGAATGGAGGAACATGTCCGCAAGGACATCAACAGCCAGCGGGAGATGTTGGTCCAAGACTTTGGCATAAAAACAGGTATATTCCTTGCTTGTGAAGGCATTGAGCTGGCCCCCAACTGCATCGATCTCTTCTGCGATTTCCCGGGCTGATCTATGTTCGGTGCCCTTAAAGAGCATGTGCTCTATGAAATGACCTATTCCATTATTTTCCGATGTCTCACCGCTTGACCCAGTTTTCACCCAGAGGCCAATAGTGGCTGATCTGACATATGGGACAAATTCCGACAGAACGCGAACCCCGTTATTCAAGATGCTTCTCTCGTACACATCATTCGCTCCCTGACTCTTATTCTTATTAGCAAGATCCCTGACAATATAAATATCGCCATTCATCGGGAGCATATCATTCATTTTATTCTCCTCTGCTCGACAAACTCCTCTTACAGTTTTCGACATCATTCACTTTTCCAGCTAAATCCTGCGACACATAAAATTACATAAAGGAATCATCTGGCTTGTTGCGAATTGGTACATAGCAGCTCATGTGTCAGCAGTCGCCTTGCTATAATATCCAATAATCTCTGAAACATCAAGGAGGAGCTACATGGATCCCAAAGTCGGAGCAACGATCTTCACCCTGCTTTTATATGTCTTATCATCCCATTCGCCTCAGAGCCCTCCGCAGGATCATCCGGCGATAAATGAAGAGACCCCTATATCGCAACATGTGGGACAGGGGGGCGTAAAACCGGGTCATGATGACAGGACCAATGAGCAGTCTCCCGGTAAAAACAATCCAGGTTCGGCTCCAGCGGAATTCCCCCCAGGATCGACGCTCTGGACGAGAGAAGAGGCAAACTTGCGCTCCGGCCCCGGGACTGCTTATAAGCGGATAGGCAAATTACATAAAGGCGCCAAGGTCTTTGCCTTAACGACCCATGGCAGCTGGCACCAGGTAAAACTCATAAACGGACAGATTGGGTGGGTGTCGGCTTCTCTGGTCTCACCATCCGCCAATGGATCAAAGCCTGGCGGCATGACTCAGGAGGATAAGACTCCCCCGGAGGGAACCAATGGCAAGCCCGAGATAATTGCCTATTTTGCGCAAAACCATGCCGGCGACACTGCTCCCATAATATCACTTGGCCATGCAAAGAGCATCCTCGATGGTGTGGTGATGTTTTCATATTTCCTGGATGAAAACGGTAATCTTATAAGCAGCAATAACGACCAGGTGGTAAGGCAGCTGAGGTCAAATGGAATTGAGACTTATGCCCTTATTCATAATTACCGCTCATCGCAATTCGACCAAGGGGTGGCTCATTCTGTGCTAAGGTCAGAGGAGCTCAGGTTGAAGGCAATAAGAAACATAATGGATATACTTGAACAGGGGCATTTTGATGGAATCAATGTGGACCTTGAAAACGTGCACCCTGGAGATCGATCGTATTACACCCGCTTTATTCAGGAACTCTCAACGGTATTGAGACCTCGCGGGAAGAAGGTTACCATCTCAGTGCCCGCCAAATCCAGAGACCTTCCCGGCACTGCCTGGTTCGGCGCTTTCGATTATTATTCGCTGGGGAAGATCGCCGACAAAGTCATGATCATGGCATATGACGAACACAGCCCTGTGAGTGGGCCTGGGCCGGTGGCGTCAATCAACTGGGTGCGCGAGGTTATACGATATGCCATGACCCAGATGCCAAAATCCAAAATCTATCTTGGTATCCCAGCATATGGCTATGATTGGCCACTTTACTGGGGAGGTTCAGTAGAGGCGGTATCCTATCGCCAGGCAGTGAGTAGAGCGGCGCGTAGTGGAGTAGAACCGCAGTGGGACGAAAGCTCTGCCTCATGCTATTATCGCTACAGCATCCCCGCCGGGCAGCATGAAGTGTGGTTTGAAAATGGGACAAGCCTGGCTGCCAAGGTGAGGCTTGTCAAACAATATGGCCTAGCAGGAATTGCTGTATGGCGACTTGGGTATGAGGAGAAGGAATTTTGGCAGATCATAAACCAGGAACTCAGGCGGTAGCGCAGCGCCGGGCCGCCTGAGCCATGGCAGTCCACATTATGAATCCGATTCCTGCCCCCTTTCCATCCTCAGGAGATCTGAAATTGTCACAATTGCATAGCCTGCCTTGCGTATCTCGCCGATCAGCTTTCTCAAAGAAGAGGTGGTTACAGCTGTAGGATGCATGAGAATTATGGCCCCGGGCGTGAGTTTCGTGATCACCCGGCTCATAAGTTTATCTTCGGGGGGCGATTTCCAATCAACTGTATCGATGGTCCATAGAATAGTCCTATATCCGAGGCTCCCTGCGGCTGCTAAGACCTCTTTATCTACCTCCCCATAGGGTGGGGCGAAAAGTCGTGATGCTCTCCCTGCTACTTCCAGTAGAAGTTCCTCATTCTTCAATATAAGATCCTTTACCTCATCAATGCTCAAATCTTTGACATGAAGATGCCTGAGCCCATGGTTTGCGATTTCATGTCCTTCAGATGCTACCTTGCGAGTCAAGTCCGGGAAAAGATTGACCCAATTTCCATCAAAGAAAAATGTGGCTTTGATATTCTCCTCTCGCATAGTCTCCAGCATCTTATCAAGGAATTCTTCACCCCAGGCCACATTGATTCCAAATGCAACAGCTTTATCTTTGATATCGACCTTTCTGATCGCTTCAAAGTTGGATCGTGTTATAGCCGGCAGCACCTGATGGGTTATGAGATTCAGTTTGCTGCCTGGTTTTGCGGACATCAATGCTTCTACAGTCGCTTCCTTATCCACCTCGACCCCAGCTTCTTCAGGGATGAGCTCGCCTGTCTCGCTATAGATCATCGCATCCTTAGGCAAGCGTTTCTCCTTCTCGGCAAGGGCGGCGACGGTCTCCTCTACTTCCTTTTTCAAGAATCCGCTCATATCCAGGCCTTCAAGGGTCACACCCGGCTTGACTCCGTATATCGCTCGTCTTACATCATCGAGAGACATAAAGGTAAAGGCTGTAAAGACCATGACGAAAAACACCAGGAAATTCAAGAAGATGGAATCGCGGTGCAACACCAGTACCTTGAGCCTGGGTTTACCTTTGAGGCGCCTGTTTAATTTTCTTCTCATCGCTCACGGTTCCCCTCCCCTGCTCTGGCCTCTGAACAGGACGCTGCTCGCCTGTATGAGGGTGAATATAATATTCTCCCTTGATGAGGAGTTCGGAAATAGGCACTATTTCATAACCCTGTTCCTTTAGCATAGGTATCAGCGTTTCCACTGCCTCGGCGGTATGAGTTCCATTGTTATGCATCAAGATGATGGCGCCGTTGTGTATCTTGCCCATGATACGGTCCACAATGGCCTGAGCGGATAGATCCTGCCAATCGAGAGAATCTACACTCCATTGGATGGTTTCATATCCGCATTCCTTTGCGACCTCTATGACCTTATTGCTATATTCACCAAAGGGAGGTCTGAAAAGGCGCGAGTCTTTGCCAGTGAGCGATTTTATGATGTCATGGGCACGCATCAACTCTTCGCGGATCTGTTCCCTAGATAGGGCATTCAGATGGGGATGCGAATACGTATGATTACCGATTTCATGGCCTTCACTCGCTATCTTCTTCACGTAATCCGGATATTTCTCTAGCCAATATCCCCCCAGGAAGAACGTCGTCTTGATCCCATGCTTTTGTAGAATGGCCAGGATCTTATCGGTATAATCGGTCCCCCACATGGCGTCGAAGGATAGAGACACTTTCTTGTCATTGCGGGCTACAGAATATATGGGGACCAGCCTTTCGGACATGGTGGACATTACCATGCGGCAGGCGCCCACAAGGAGGTCGCCAGCGAACCGCGCCGCGATCGCGAGCAACAGGAAGATCAGCAGCAGGCGCCATCCACGCTTTATATAAAAAACAGACACCGCCATCGCCTCCCAAAGGTCCTCGATAATTTCTATGCAAGATGCATGGCGGACATTCTATCCTCTTTTTCCTCTTTTCAACTGTCTTCCCAATGAAATAAATGTAGGTTATAATGATTACGATTTTGGAGTCAACCACCGCAAAAATGAGTCCCGCCACGCCAGGACATTTTCGTCCTTTTTATCCCACCAAGCTGGCAATTAAAGATGAGGAATGCGCTAATACTGGTAAAGAGAGGATGATTCACCTTGCGCAAGGAGACCATGACACCGCGGGAAAGATGGCTCGCTGTGCTTACCCGCCAAAAGCCTGATCGTGTACCGATGGATTATTGGGCTACAGATGAAGCTACGAATAAGTTGATGAAGTATCTGGGATGTTCGGAGAGAAGAGAGCTTTACGAGCGCCTTCATATTGATCGCCCCGTGGTCGTCGGCCCAAAGTATGTAGGCCCGCCTGTAGCTGAAAACACCGACATCTATGGTTGTCGATACAAGGATGTGCCATATGGAACAGGCATCTACCGGGAATGCATCCATCACCCTCTGGCTGAATACAAAACTGTGGACGAAATAGAGCATAATTACATATGGCCAACTCCTGACTGGTATGATTATTCAGTGATCCCCGATCAGGTAAAGGGCAATGAAGAATATCCCATCCAAGGGGGAGGCTCTGAACCATTCTTGATATATAAGAACTTGCGCGGAGATGAACAGGCTTTCATAGATCTAGTTCTAAACCCGGAGATCGTCCATTACTGCCTGGATAAGCTCTTTGATTTCTGCTATCAAAACACACTTCGCATTTATGAACAGGTCCCCGGAAAGGTGATGATAAGCTACATCGCCGAAGATATGGGCGCGGAGAATGACCTCATGTATTCGCCATCCCAGATACGTGAATTCTTCATACCGAGGATGAAACGGATGATCGATCTTGCCCATCAGGCTGGCGCCTTCGCGTTCCATCATAATGATGGAGCGATTCGCAAGATCATTCCTGATATGATCGAGGCGGGAATAGATGTCCTCAATCCAATTCAATGGCGCTCGAAAGGAATGGATCGAGAGTCTTTGAAGCGGGAGTTTGGCGATAAGCTTATCTTCCATGGCGGCGTAGATAACCAATATACCCTGGCCTTTGGTTCTGTCGATGAGGTGCGTCAGGAGGTGCTAGACAACCTCCGGATCCTCGGGGAGGGAGGCGGATATATCCTGGCCCCATGCCATAATATTCAAGCCGTCAGCCCGCCAGAGAATATCGTGGCAATGTACGAGACTGGGTATGAATACGGCTGGGTATCCTGATCTGGATAGGCCGTTTAGCATACCTTGACAAGCAAGGTAGCTTTCGCTAGTCTAAAGACAATTCCGGGCAAGGATCAAGCGCCGGTCAATTTGTCCACGTTATAAAAAGATGTCCATGCACATAAAGGGGGAAGAAACATGCAATACAGGAGATTTGGACATCATGATCTCAAGGTATCCGCGCTGGGATTTGGATGCATGAGACTTCCGGTCCTAGATGGGGATTCCAGCAAGATCAATGAACCTGAAGCCATCAGAATGATTCGCTATGCCATTGATCATGGGGTGAATTATATCGATACTGCCTATGGTTACCATGGAGGCAACAGCGAGATCCTCGTTGGCAAAGCCCTGTCAGACGGATTCCGCGAGAAAGTCAATCTTGCCACCAAATGCCCGGTCTGGCTGTGTAACACCCGTGCCGATTTCGACAAGTATTTAAATGAGCAGCTCAAGAAATTACGCACAGATCACCTGGATATATACTTACTGCATTCTCTAAATAAGAGCCACTGGGAAAAGATAAAGAAGATCGGCGTTTTCGAGTTTCTCGACCATGCCCTTCGGGATGGAAGAATTAAGTACGCTGGATTCTCCTTCCATGATGAACTTCCAGTATTCAAAGAAATCGTTGATGCATACGATTGGAGCATGTGCCAGATCCAGTATAATTATCTGGATGAGGACTACCAGGCCGGCACTGAGGGGCTGAAGTATGCCGCGTCCAAAGGCATGGCAGTGGTGGTTATGGAGCCGCTCCGTGGCGGAAAGCTAACCAATAACGTCCCGAAAGAGGTGCAGGCGGTTTGGGATACGAGTAAAACAAAGAGGACTCCCGCTGAATGGGCATTGCGGTGGGTATGGAATCATCCTGAGGTTTCCGTTGTTTTGAGTGGCATGAGCACCATGGACCAGGTGGTAGAGAACGTGAGAACTGCTGAAGATGCCCTTCCCAATTCCTTGACAGAAACAGAGCTGAACCTGGTCGCTAGGGCGCGCGATATCTATAATGGGAAAACCAAAATCACTTGTACAGGATGCGGCTACTGTATGCCTTGCCCCAATAATGTCAATATTCCCCATATCTTCTCGTTGTATAATGACGCCTTCATATATGGAACAGTGCAGGAGTCGGCGCGAGCGTACAATTCGCTCAAGAAATCGAACTCTGACGCGTCGCAATGCGTCGAATGCGGCCAGTGCGAACAGGCCTGTCCGCAGAATCTGCCAGTTCCAGAGCTTTTGAAGGAGGTACATGAATTCCTCGAGGCCCAGTTTGGGAAGTAGCAGACGCGGCGGTGGGAGTGGCCACGGACAGGTCATTCCCACTTCCAAAGCCTTGCCGCCAGCACCAGGCTCACGATGCTCCAGCCGGCAAGTATCATAAGATCGGTAAAAATACTGTAGGCTGGTGGAGCCCCCACCATCACCTGGCGTAGCAGATCTCCAAGGTATGTCAAAGGCATAGCGGTGATCACGGGCCGCAAGAAGGAAGGCATGATCTCCATAGGGAAAAAGATACCCGAGAGAAACATCATAGGGAATTGGATGAGTTGGATTATCCCTTGCCCGCTTTCCTCCGTCCTGACCGAGGATACGAGCATATACCCGAGACTCACAAAGGTTACTGCTCCCAGGAATACTACTCCGAGGATAGAATACCATTCTCCCACCACGTTCACCTTGAATACCGCCTGGCCTATGGCTACTATGGCAAGTGTCTGCATCACAGCCATGAGTATCCTTAGAAGCACCTCGGCTGCAACCAATAACCCCCTGGGAAGTGGAGTCGCGCCAAGACTCTTGAGGATCTTTTGTTCTCTCAGGCTCACAACACGGAGGGAACCGAAAAGGCCTAACTGCATGAGGGCCATGGCCAGAATGCCGGGAAGGAGAAAATCTATGTCCCGGAGCCCGGCATGCTGAATTGGCTGCGGCTCCACATCAAATATCCTGGGCCTGCCGGTGATATGCCTTTCGATCTCTCCCAGTATCTGACTTACTACCGGGAGTAAAACCTGACCTGTCGCCTGCTTGCTTTTATCATAGTATACTTTCAACTTCACCGTTTCCCCTGCCATGGCAGGCTGCAACGAAATGTCCGGTACATCAATCACCAGGGTCCTCTTTCCTTTCTTGAGCTCGCCAAGCTCCTCATCGCGGGTACCCTTATGTAAAGTAAACGCAGGCACGGCGCCGAAACCCATTGAGAGGGCCTGTACAAGGGGCCCTTCGGAACCGTAGGCAAGTCCTATGTCATAATGAATATCCCCGGCGGAAGAGAATATGGTTCCAAATAAGAGTACGAACAGGATGGGAAATCCAAAAAACCAGAACAGGTTCATTCTCTCGCGGACGATATCCTTCAGATTTGCTGAAAGAAGCTGCCAGAACGTATTCGTCATTCTCTGATCCTCCTCCCTGTGAGCTTCAGGAAGACATCCTCCAGGGTCGCTCGCCTTACAATCACATCGCCGGTCGTGCCTCCATTTGCCTCGGCAAGCTCCATAAGCCCGGAGATTGTGCGCGTAACATCACGGGTATACAAAGTAGCTTTGTCGCCGTCAAAACGAGCTCTCGTAACCCCGGGCAACGATTCAAATCCCTCATGAGCGGCAGTAATAGAATTGGAGAATTCTATAGCCTGCTCTTTAAAATGCTCTGCGATAAGGCTAGACGGTGAGCCACAGGCTATAACCTTTCCATGGTCCACAATGGCCACTGTATCGCACAGGTGTTCTGCTTCTTCCATATAGTGCGTCGTGAGAAAGACTGTCTTTCCTCGCTTCTTCATATTCCCGATTACATCCCAGAGACCCCGTCTTGCCTGAGGATCAAGTCCAGTTGTGGGTTCATCGAGAAAAACCAGCTCAGCATCATTGATCATGGCCAGAGCTACTGCAAGCCTTTGGACCTGGCCTCCCGACAAGGATTTCACTATAGTCCTCGTCTTGCCTGTCAGTCCTACCATCTCTATTACTTCATCTGGCGGCAGGTGTTTCTCATAGAAACTGGCAAATAGACATACGACTTCGCGCACCGTAAGCCTTGGATAAAGGCCATGGGTCTGCAACTGCACCCCGATCCTGGATTTTATCTCTTTTCCATCCCTTGCAGGATCCAACCCCAGGACAGATACTGTTCCAGCATCACGGTTCCGAAGGCCCACAAGTATCTCAACAGTCGTGGTTTTCCCGGCCCCGTTTGGACCCAACATACCAAAGACCTGTCCAGATTCCACCCGAAGATCAAGGCCATCTACGGCCCTCACATTTCTATATGACTTATATAACCCTGATACAAGAACCGCATCCAACCTGACCCACTCCTTCGCAAGTGGATACCTCCATCGCGCCCCGTCTATTATATCCTATGGTGGAATTCCCCAAAAGCCCTTTTTTGATCTTGATTATATAAGCGAAACCATTTATGATTATCCCTAAGGTAGGCATAAATGCCGTCGAGGCTCCACTATCAGATAGATGAAATGCCCCTCGTCGGCCAGGCCTATTTGCAGGGTGGCGGACGATAAAATGATTACCGAAAGGCGATTCCTATCACAAGAGGAAAAAGAGAAGATCATATCAAAGATCAAGGAATACCTACAACCCAGACACGAGATCAGCTTTGCATACCTTCACGGTTCTTTTGCTGGGTCAAAAACCTTTGCCGATGTAGACATAGCCATCTATCTTGACCCAGACACCGCCGGCCATCTCGATTATGAAGTCTCGCTGGAAGGTCTGCTGGAGAAGGTTGCTGGTGTACCTTTCGATGTCAGAGTAATCAACAATGCGCCCCCTTCTTTTTGCTACAACGTCCTCAGGAAAGGATATCCGATTCTGGTCCGAGACCAGAATGCACGCTGTGATTTCCAGGCTCGGACCCTAGATATGTATTTCGATTTCGCTCCTTTTCGCTTCCGTTATTTGAAGGAGGCGTTGAGACATGAAATGTGATCCATTGAAGGTAACCAAACTTGTTTCTTCTTTCAAACAGGCCGTCGGTCGATTGAAACATCTATCAACGCTGTCCCTTGATGAGTTCATATCTGATCCAGACAGAATTGCCAGCGCGAAATACCATTTCATCGTCGCAATTGAGGCTGCCATAGATCTATGCAATCACCTTATTGCTCAAAATGATCTTCGCTTGCCAGAAGATTACTCGGACACATTCCGTGTCCTGGGGGAAGCTGGAGTCTTTCCACCGCCTTCAATCGATGATCTCGTTCAAATGGCGAAATTCAGAAATAGGCTTGTTCACCAATATTGGGATGTCAGCCATGAGGTTATATATGGCATACTTCAGAACAAGCTTAGCGACCTAGATGACATCTTGATCTCCCTAGGGAAAGCGCTGGATCTATGATTGCCTATAACTGGCGCTAAGCTAACCTCTTCTTCATGAATATGGCGACTTCGCCATCTTTCACATCGCTATTGGAGTATGAAAATCACATGGATCTCAATGCGCGAATACGTTCCTCGACGGGTGGATGCGTGCTGAACAACACATCCATGCGGCTCCGGCGATCTTTGAGGGGGTTCACGATATAAAGGTGGGCGGTTGCCTTATTGGCCACCTCCAGAGGTTCATTGTCCGCGGATATCTTCTCCAGGGCTGATGCCAACCCCTCAGGGTAGCGGGTAAGCAGGGCGCCACTTGCGTCTGCCAGGAATTCCCTCTTCCGTGAAATTGCAAGTCTGAGAAGCTGAGCGATAAGAGGCCCAACTATGGCGAGGATCAATCCTATTATAACCAGAATGGCTCCGATGCCGCCTTCTCCATTGCCATCCTGCCTGCGCCGGCCACCCCCACCAAATCCGCCGCCCCAGGCACCCCTCCACCACATAGAGCGGAGCATCCAGTCGCTCAGAAGCGCTACTACTCCCACCATGATCACGGCGATGGTGGAAATGAGAATATCATAATTCTTGATATGAGACATCTCATGGGCAATAACGCCCTCCAATTCAAGGCGGTTCAACTTACTGAGAAGTCCGGTAGTGACGGCGATGGCAGAATGCTCGGGATTTCGCCCCGTAGCGAATGCATTTGGGGCAGAATCGTCAATGATATATACCTTTGGCATGGGAATGCCTGCTGCGATCGAGAGGCCCTCAACAGTATTCCAGAGATAAGGGTTTTCATCCTTTGTGACAGGTCGCGCATGGCTGATAGCGAGAACAATGGAATCACTGTAGTAATAGCTGCCGGCACTCATAAGGATTGCGATTATTATAGCGATTGCGAGACCTCCATAACCATAGCCTGTCATCTCGCCGAAAGCATAGCCAAGTATCCCGATTATCACGATGAAGAATGCGATCAGGAATCTTGTCTTATTGACATTGCTGGCTATCTGCTCATACATTGGTCTCGCCCCCCAAACTGAATTCCTCCATCTAGTCCTGCAGTACAATTACGCTGGAGAATACCGCTGGCGGCAAGATGCTGTGTTGAACATCTCCACGGCTAAAGTCGCGGGATCCTGTAACCCGGACCTTGTCGTATAGCCTGCGCTTAAACGGCTCGGCTATGTCCCTGGCTCCTGCCAATGCCTTTCTATAAGGGAGCAATTCCGCGTCTTCGATGGTAAGGTCTTCCGATTTATCAAGGTTATTCGAACACACGAAGTCGATACCTCCCTGGCCCAACCATGATAAGCTCCCCAGTTGATCTTGCTCGGTCCAACCTCGCTTTTGCGAGGCGAGTGAGGATTTCTATTTCTTCTTTGCTTTTTGGACGGCGCCTCACATTCCGGTGGGACCCGTCCCGCGCACCCTCGGCATCAAGCCATATACGGCGCGCCATCGTCTTATGTTTATTTATGTATTCATCGAACTCCAAGCGCCGCATCTCACGCTGCCGCTCCTTCCCAGTCCGCCGCGGACAACATCATCATGGGTCCAATTAAAATGATACTATAATGGCTGCAAAATAACCATATACCGTCGTGGTCGAAAATCCGCCATATGTTTTCTCCTTTCAGCGCACCACGATATTGACTATCTTTCCGGGGATCAATATCTCCTTCACGATTTCTTTGCCGGAAATATTCCGTGCCACACTGGTAAGCTCCTTAGAGGCTGCAATGACTTCTGATTTGGTAGCATCCCTGCGTACTTGGATTGTCCCCCGTACTTTGCCGTTAACTTGCACCGGCAGTGTGAGAAGGTCTTCCTCCACCTTACTGCGGTCGTATTCAGGCCACCTGGCGGCAAATACGCTATCTGGGTGACCCATCCTCTGCCAGAGTTCTTCCGCCGCATGCGGCGCGAACGGAGCGACAAGACGCACAAGGGTTTCAATGCTTTCCTTGTCAATCGGACCGCTTTCGCTCATATAGTCCCCCAGGAACTTGACATATGACATGAGGGCGCTTACCGCCGTATTGAGCTTAAACGCTTCAAGCCTTTCAGTAACCTCCATGGCAGCGCAGTTTCGTTCGCGCTCAAGTGCCGCGGATGTGCCGCCGTACCCGCCGATATGAGATGTCACCAGGTGCCACAGCCTGTTCAAGAAACGGTACATTCCTTCGATGCCGCTATCGCTCCATTCTGAATCCAGTTCAGGAGGACCGATGAAGAGCTCATAGAGCCTCAAAGAATCAGCTCCGTAGCGTTCTACGATATCATCGGGGCTTACAACATTCCCCTTGGATTTACTCATCTTGGCTCCATCTTTGCAGACCATTCCCTGGTTAAACAGCCTGATAAAAGGCTCATCAAATCCGATGGCGCCTATGTCATACAGGAACTTGGTATAAAACCTTGCATACAAGAGGTGCAGGACCGCGTGTTCGATACCGCCCACATAAAGATCCACTGGCAGCCAGGCATTGGCCTTATCAGGATCGCAAAGAGCCTTGTCATTATTGGGATCCACATACCTTAGGAAATACCAACATGACCCGGCCCACTGGGGCATGGTATTGGTTTCGCGCTTCGCTGGTCCACCACATTTAGGGCACGTGGTATTCACAAATTCAGGTATTGCAGCAAGAGGAGATTCGCCGGTCCCGGTCGGTTCATAATGCTCAACGCGCGGCAACATAACAGGGAGTTGGTCCTCGGGCACCGCGACCTCGCCGCATTTCTCGCATAGGATTATCGGTATAGGCTCGCCCCAGTATCTCTGTCGCGAAAACACCCAGTCCCGCATTTTGTAGTTGACCGTGAACCGTCCCATCCCCCTCTTCGCTAGGCTTTGCGTTACCGCCTTCTTGCCTTCCTCAGAAGTCATGCCATCAAATTCGCCGGAATTGACCATAACGCCGTATTCAACCTCTGCATGGTCAAGGGGCAGATCAGCTGCTTTTTTCATATCTTGCCGCGCGATATCTGTGGGAGCTATTACCCTTATTATCGGTATCCCAAACGCTGAAGCGAAGTCAAAATCGCGTTCATCATGGCCCGGCACACCCATGACAGCACCGGTCCCATAGTCCATCAACACATAGTCAGAAACCCATATCGGCAAACGCCTGCCGTTGATAGGATTGATAGCATAGCCACCGGTGAAGACTCCTGCCTTTTCCTTCGTAATGGTCATACGATCCACCGAGGACTTTGCCAGCGCATTCTCTATATATTTATCAACAGCATCCCGCATTTCCGGGGAGACAAGATCCGCCACCAGTGGATGCTCAGGCGCCAGTACCATATAGGTAGCCCCAAAAAGCGTATCCGCACGGGTTGTGAAGACTGTTACAGTTTTATTTAGCCCTTCGATGCCGAATGTAATCTCGGCTCCATAACTCCTGCCAATCCAGTCTGCCTGCATTTTCTTAACCTTCTCAGGCCAGTCCAACCTATCAAGATCCTCAAGCAGTCTGTCGGCATAGGCTGTAATCTTCAGCATCCACTGCATCAGGTTCTTCTTTGTGACCTTAGTGCCGCAGCGTTCACAAGCGCCATTTACGACCTCCTCGTTGGCGATGCCTGTCTTGCAGGCCGGACACCAGTTTATGGGCATCTCCTTTCGATAGGCAAGGCCGCGCTCAAACATTTTAAGGAAGATCCATTGTGTCCATTTATAATACTCAGGAGAATGGGTGGCTATCTCCCGCTCCCAGTCATACATGGCGCCGATATCATGGAGCTGACGCTTGAAAGTCGCAATATTCCGGGCAGTTGATATCTCCGGATGAATGCGCTTTTTGATTGCGTCATTCTCAGCAGGAAGGCCGAAAGCATCCCACCCCATTGGGTGCAACACGGCGTAACCCTGCATTTTCTTGTAGCGGCTCCACACATCGCTTAAGACATATACGCGCCAGTGCCCCACATGGAGTCCCGACCCGGATGGATAAGGAAACATGTCAAGGCAGTAATATTTCGGCTTGCCGGGAGATTCATCTGTGCGGTGGGCGTTGGTTTTTTCCCAAAGCTCCCGCCATTTTTCTTCTATGGCCTGATGATTGTACCTTTCCATTCTTTCCGCTGCCCTCTCTGTTGCCATATGCACCCCTCCCGAAAAATCATCGGAGACAAATAACCCCGTCTCCGGATAAGAGACGGGGTGAGATACTTCCCTCGCGGTACCACTCTAGTTGACCAACTATGGCCCACTCATCAAGACACAGGTAAAAACGCCCTATGCTCTGGACGATTTCCTATGCCTTCCCCTCATAACGGTGGGATCCGTCGCAGCCTACCGGGTTACTATTCCTCCCCTTTAGGCAGGTATCCGGGCTCTTGTAACCTTTGGGTGCGAAACTCACAGGCGAGTTCGAGACGCACCGGTTGCCACCTTTCACCATACGGCGGCTCTCTGGTAACCTATGATGCCCCTCTTTCTCCTGTTCATAGCCTCTGATATTTTCTTGTGGTTTTATTATGACAATAGTATCATTTGGCTAGAAAAATGACAATATGCGCGTGCAGGTCCAGGTCTTTGCCTTCTACTATTTCTGGTCAACTGTATATGCTGGTCGCAGACAGTTAGAGGGGTATTCATGGTCTGACATGCAGACGTACATCTTCGTGGCCTTCGTAGCTAATATGCTACTCTCTTTTTATACCGAGACGGGGATTTCCCAGAAGATCAGAGACGGGAGCATAGCCATGGATCTTGCCAGGCCCTCGGCTATCTCGTCAAGTTTTGCATCGCGTATCTCATCGGCATGGCCTGTTTTTGGGCACATAATGTTGTGGGGCTGACATGGGCTCGCGCCGCCATAACTAATACCCTGTCTGGAGAGGTAATCCCTCTTGCATTTTTCCCTACCTGTTTCCGCCGCATCGTATTTGCCCTGCCATTTTGCAATATCGTTCACGTGCCGGTTTCAATCTATCTCGGGTAGCATTTTTGGGATGGTCGCCAGGCTATACGACTTCCCGGCGTCGACATCAGCCCGGCTGTTGAACGATCAGCCGGGCTTACTGGCTCACGGCCATATCCTGAAGATAGCGAAAATAGATATCATAGAGCTCCTTGGCCGCTCCTCCTCTGACCGGGCTCATATAATGGTTATACTCAAAGATGACAAAGCCTTCCACATGAGGAGCTTCAGCGACCATCTGAGATTTGACCCGTTCCCAGGGTGCAGAGGTCCAAGTGGATTCGACAAAGATTTCCAAATCGCCCCAGAGCCGGATTCCGGCGGCTGCTGTAGCCCGCCGCATGGCAGCGAAATACTGCGCAGCTATTTCTGGGGAGATCCCGCGCTGAGTCCCGACCCCATCCTGAAGGAAAACAGTTGTGATCCCTGAGCCGGTGAGCGCCTCTTTCCACCAGGATTCGAACATGTCGATTGATAATTGACGATCGAAGAAGGGAGAAATCGTCACTGGCTTGTTAGGGGTAATTCCGTGGAGGAGATCGACTGCCTGTCGTAGCAACCTGGCGGCATAATGACGCGCAGCAGGCGCGGAGACTGCGCTCGCATTGATCTCGTAGGGAAGATACCAGCCGGCAAAGGCTGGTGATCGCCCGTAAAGCGAATACAGCTCCCCTGCCACTCGTGCTGTAATAGCCAGTTCCTGTTCAACAAAGCTGGCATCCATATAGCAGCTCCACCAGGCTTCATTCATATATGGGCCCAAATAGACCAGGAAGCCATATTTCTCCGCTTTCTGCATCACTATATCCAATGGAGATGGTACATATCTGCGGCCTGGGAGATCTTTTGCGGGGTAATATACCTGCTCCGGAGTGGCGGCCCATTGAACAATGAGAATGTTCATACCCAGCCGTTTCATGCTGGCGAACTCCTCATCCCATTGAGCTTCCGACCATATAGCATTACCTGCATCTAGCTGTAAGAATGTCCCCGAAAAATGCGAACGAGTTTCACCCGCGGCCTTTGTTTTCTCCACGGATATGCACATCGGCCAGGTTGCTGCCAAAGCCGCAAATAGAATCAGACGCCAAATCGGTGCATATTTGATAGACATATCGCTTCCCCTTCCCTTTTGCTAGCCCAGCACACAGATATGCCATCAGAATGCGGACAACCTTATTGATCTATTTTTCACATCTTGGCATTCTCCTTCAAGTAAATCACATAATTTTGCACATCCTTTGGCTCCCGCTGACCGCCATACCATGGTATAATTGGTCTATAATCGATTATATGTTTGGGACTAGCCGCGCACCCTGGAAATTGGTACCTGGAGATGCACAAGGGAGGGCATGTCCATGATCGAGCCTCGGGTATTGCCAGTTGAAGAATTGGTTTCTGAGGAAGAATTCACCGACCGGGTTGAGATACTGAGAGAGCTTGAGCAATGGTATCGCAACATCAAGCGCAAGATCTCCACCAGTCTCGCCCTCATTTCCCCTCGCCGAATGGGTAAGACTGCTGTGCTCGACAGGCTCGTCAATACGGTCTTCTTCAAAGGCTATGATGTGGCCCCCTTCTATTTCAAGATGAAAAGGGAGGAGACCACGCTCCATAAGTTTCTTCTAGAATATTACACTACCTTCTTCAGGCAATACATAGCATATATCCTGAAAGATCCCACTCTATATGGCAACAGGAAGGTTGACCTGGAGAGTCTCCTAAAGATTGAAACACACGACGATAGGGTCCGCTATGTTCAAGAGGAACATATCAGGGTTTTTGTAGAGAGATACAAAGAACGAGGATGGCAAGATGCTCGCAACCACTGGGAAGACATGATCGCAACCCCTGAGTTTCTTGGAGCGATGCTCGGAATCAATGTGGCTGTGATCATCGATGAGTTCCAGGATATGAAGTTCTATATCTACGACGCAGAGGACGAGAAAGAGGTGGATCCTAAGATACATCGGCCCACGGACCTCACTGCCACATATGACCGTCAGTCTCAGAGCAGGCGTGCTCCAATGCTGGTCTCAGGCTCTGCTGTGACCATGATATTCCGCACTGTCATGGGTGGGCCCCTCGGAGGACGCTTCGGCTTCAAATACTTAAAGCCCATGTCAATTGAAGATGGCGCCACCTTGATGAAAAAGCTCCTCAGGGAGAGAGATTCAGATATCTCTGATGAGCTTGCCATATATCTGAGCTCCAGGGTAAATGGCCACCCATATTATGTGTTCTGCTGCGCTGATTCCGACTGCCCTGTCAAGGATTTCACCACAAAAGAGGGGATTGACAAAGTAATCGAATACGAGGTCACAAGGGGCAAGATATTCGGTTTCTGGGAGACTCACTTTGCGGAGAACCGGCAGTACATAAACCAAGATAATGACATGGAGCTCGGGAAGAAGATCATCTATTACTTCACCAGGTATAACAACGCCCCTGTAGACATAGAGGAGATAGCAAACAAACTCAAGGTAAGCAAGTATGCTGTGGAGGAGAAGATAGAGAAGCTCTACCAGGCAGACCTGGTTTACAGGAGTGACTTCAAGTATTACACCTTCAACGACATCATGCTCATGAGGTATATACAGAACCGGTATGAGAATGAACTAAAGGATATTGAGAAGGTGGACTTGAAGGAACAGGGGACCTATAACTATGTCAAGGGCAAGCTTCTCGAGATGGCGGTCCAGAACCTCATGTCCAAGTTCAACAATGAGAAACTTGATGGGAGGTTATTCGGCCACCCAGGAGAACTCATAGTGGCTCCACTTCTCAGCACGCCGGGGAGCATCATTGTGAAGCTGCCCACATCCGGGGAATATCAGATTGATGCGTATGGGTATTATGACCAGGGCGGGGAAAGGCACATATGGATGGCAGAGTGCAAGTATCGGAAGGGCCAGCCTATGACAGCCCAGGAGGTAAAGAAGGCTTTTGAGGCAGCGGATGTGGTAAGGGAGATGCAGCGGGGCAAGGATGTGACGGTGTGGCTTGTGTCGAGCGGGGGGTTTACAAATGAGGCCCTGGAGCTGATAAGGGAAAGTAACCTGCGGGGCGGCCAATCCGCTGTGAGCGAACCGCAAAGGAGGCGCTGCCTTTTTTCAGGGCGGGATGAGATAAATGAGATTCTCGCGTCGTATGGCGTTGAGGTCAAGATAGTGGATTTGGATTAGATGCCACGAACCTTCGTTACTGCCTTTGATGCCGCCGGCTGGCGCCAGGCTTGATGGCAGTCAGGGCGAGGGAAGCTGTGCGCAAATCCGAAGTCTTTGATGTCTCCGGCTGTTGTCAGGCTTGATGGAGCGATCAGGCAGGTGTCAAGCATAATAGCGCGACCGGCCGGACGCCAGGTCCAATAGAGCGATCACGCGCTAAAATCCTGGCAGGAATCTGGCTTTTATTGGCGAATGCCAAAGGAGCAGGCCTGGCAGCGCGGGGTTATATATGCCAATTGGCCGGATGTTGAAGGCTGAAAGGAGAGATCAGGATGCCTCATATTTCTGTTGATGGTCCTCATTTGACTCGTGAGCAGAAGGCAGAACTCGTGAGGGAATTTACCGAGACTGCCAGCAGGGTCATGAAGATTCCTAAGGAAGCTTTTGTCGTTATGATCAAAGAAAACGACCCGGAAAACGTGGGAGTAGGTGGTAAGCTACTGGCGGACAGAGAAAGATGACCTGATTTCTAAAGGATCGTTCCGAGGCGCTTCCTGTTAATAAGAGGGCAGGAGCGCCTCATAGATTATGAGAGGATGAGTCAATATCCTGGCGCTACTGGACACAGATGAAGGTTCCCGCTATGTTGGGGAATTCGCTATTGGCACGAACTACGGCATTGATCGGTTCACAAAACATATGCTTTTTGACGAGAAAATCGGTGGCACAGTCCACCTGGCTATAGGGGACAGCCTCCCCATGACCGGGGGCAAGAACCGTTCCGCAATCCACTGGGATATGCTTTGTGACATGAGAGAAGGCGGGGAGATCTACGCGGATGGGGAGCTATTCTATAAGGATGGCAGGATGCTGTTTTAAATAGGGGGTGCGTAGCCGCTGCTAAATTTATCTGGGAGTTTTGAGTCGCGCAAAGTCTAAACCAGAAAAATGTAAGCCAAAGTGATGTCAGTGGCGAGCACTATCGGCGGGGAATAGTATCAGTGGTCAGCATCATTCGTCGGGAATAGTGCCGATGATCAACATCGTTCACTGGAGACAGTGTCGATGGTTAGCATTATCCTCCGCGAACAATGTCGGTGGCCAGATCTATTTGAGGGCGATTCACCGGAGTCTGAGGTTAATTGCGGGAAATCGGATCCCCAGTTTATTGGGCATACCTTCACAAAAGCCGAGAGGGAGTGTTAGGTATTTCAAACCAGATCAGGGAATCTGGCACCCCGATCCAAGGGGTGCCAGGAAAATAGGCAGATGCCCATGCTGTCGCGGTAACACCATCGAAGGAAAATTGTCAAGAGTCTGGGCAGATGAGATTACGGCTTATGTCAATTTCCTCAAGAGTGCCTCTTTCTCTCCATACAGGAAATCGATTATCGGGATTTCAAGCATCGTATACGCTCCTGGGGCCTGCCTCAGGCTCGCTCTTGCGCTAGCCACCAGGATTTGCCCGGTCAAGGCGGGGTTATTGATACGCATCTCGAACTTGAATAGCTGATTGTGGGTTGCCCCTGATACGCCTTTTCGCTCCATTACCACGCCATGGCCCATGTCTATGATGGCCTGGATGTCAGTTACTTCTGATACAATAGTCTCATCCTTTGCAAAATACGGATCCTTGAGGATGGCCTGCTTCACCTTTTCAAACTCGGCTCCATCCTGAAGCTGTATATACACAAGGCGCCTGTGCACCCCAGTCCCCAGTGGGACGGTGACAGACAAGGCATCTTTTACCCCTGGAATTGCCTTGACGGCTGTGGAGTGGCCCATGCTCATTCCCGGTCCGAAATTAGTGTATGTTACCCCGCGCGGCGCCATGAATTCCAACATGCCGCGGATCATTGAATCCGTCCCAGGGTCCCATCCCGCAGAAACTATGGCTACGCTACCTGATTCTTTTGCTATGGAATCAAGTTTGCGCTTGAGATCAATGAGCTCACCGTGAATGTCGAAACTATCGACGGTATTGATCCCCAGGCGCAGGATTTTCTCCGCATAGGCAGGCACCTGACGTGTAGGCACGGCGAGGATGGACACTTCAACCCGCTCAAGTTCTGAGATAGATGATACCACGGGGATGTCAGCGAGCTGGTGAGACACTGGGGAATTGACCGTCTCAGGCCGCCTCACGATGCCTGCGAGTTCCATGTCTTTTGAGTTAAGGACCGCTTCTACGGTGTATCTCCCTATATTGCCATATCCCACAACTGCCACTCTATGCTTCTGTTCAGTCTGGTTGTTTTCCGCGTCCATTTCTTTTGATCTGTAAGTCATCTTGCCTCCACCAAATGGCCCGCCATGATACGATCTACGCCTTGGCGATCTGGCAATCCGGTGTGGAATACCCCCCTGATCTATAACATTAACGCCTCCATTGTGAGGTCCCCTTACAAGATTCGTCCAATATGCCGGATTTCCTGCATGAAGTAGCCCGGTACGGAAGTAAGCAGGACGAGCCTTGGCAGACTTGGCAGATGGCGCAGAGGCCTACATCTAATGATCGCGAACATGCGCGCTGGTCTCGACACTAAGTGAAACAGCCCTGCTATTATTATATTGAGACCTCTGATAGTCTGCGCCCACTGCAGGTCTGAGCCCCCTGTAGCGCGACGGGCTCTCTCCTACTATCTGTCTAAAGACCCTGGAGAAATAGTTATTGTCAAGGAAGCCAGTATCCACAGCCACCTGTGAAATGGGAAGATCCGAGCCACTTAGCATTTCGCAAGCTTTAGCAATTCTCAGAATCTTAAGGTATTCCATGGGGCTCAGTCCAATCAGCTCCCTGAATACTCGTGAAAAGTAGTCAGGACTGAGGTGGACAGCCGAGGAGATATCCTCCAACCTCAGCTGACAATGGAAATTCTCCTCCATGAATGATAATGCCTTATATATCAAGGAAGGAGGGAAATATCTGGGGCTCTTGATGCTTTGACCTTGTTGTCTGAACTCCCTTCCTAGCATCACCAGCAATTCAAGTAAATGCCCCTTGAGCTTGGCTTCCCATCCTATGTTTCTGGCGCTATTCTCCTCGGTCATAGCAAGAATGATGCGTGAGATTTCATCTCTTATGCCGGGCTGCAAATGGATCCTGTTCCATCCCATTCCATGCGCATTAAGGAAAATAGCCTTCAGACAATCGAATTCACTGAAATATCTCATGTCCTCCCCAATAGCGTCTTCTGTGAAAAGGCAGTTATAGATGACGGCATGAAAGGGGTTCTTATAGCTGTGGGGACACCCTGGATAGATGCCGAACACATCACCAGGAGTCAGGATAGACGCCTGCTCGCCAGCCATATGGAGCGAGAATCCTGACTCTACGTAGACGAGCTCGTAAAATTCATGACAGTGAGGGGACACGCCTTCATTGTGGATATACCGCTGAATTGATATGGGTATAGAGCCAGACCCGAAGTAGCTTGCTATGGACAGCTGGTGCATGACCAACCCTCCCCGACCTCTTGCCCGGATAACCCACGATTTGATTTTATCATATCCCACCTTTCGCATGAAGCTCGCCTTTATGGCGGAACAGCGACAGATGACTGCCCTATTTCTAGCGGACAGCAATGGCTATTGCTGCTATTTCCGTCGGATAGTATCGTCTACTGATGCTATCCCCGGTGAATTATGCGTATTGATCTTCACGTAAATGGGTGATATACTCATTTACGTGAGGTGATGTCTATGGATTACCAAAATATCACTCTCTCTATTCGCAAGGATTTGCTTCGAAGGGTGAAACATATTGCTATCGAACGTCAGACCTCGGTGTCAGGGCTCCTGGCGAAATTGCTTGAGGATCTTGTCCAGAAGGAAGACGCCTACAGGAAAGCATATGAAGATCATCTTGAGATATTGGAGACTCCCTTAGATCTTGGGACATATGGCACTATATCGTGGAGAAGGGAGGACCTCCATGAAAGATAGCGGCTTCCAATTTGTTGATACAAATGTTTTGGTTTATGCTCATGATGTATCTGCTGGGGAAAAGCATGACCGTGCCAGGGAACTCATCACTAAACTATGGAAGAGTGGCAACGGTTGTATCAGCATCCAGGTGCTTCAGGAATTTTATGTGACTACAGTCTGTAAAATCGCAAGACCGCTGGCCACGGAGATGGCGGCCCGGATTATTTCTGATTTGTCTCAATGGCGGATACATGTACCAGACATAGAGGATGTCCTAGAAGCTATTCGAATACACAGGCGCAACGAGCTATCATTCTGGGACGCTCTCATCGTCCGTAGCGCCAGAATGCTTGGCTGCGAAATCATATGGACAGAAGATCTCAATAACGGCCAGGAATATGAGGGAATCAAGGTTCTAACGCCCTTTCCAACAGAATAAGTGGCGATCATCGTGTTCCCGCCTCAAGCGCGACCTCATCCGAAAATATCCGCAGAAGGCGCACATACAACCTGTAGTCTTCCATTTATGTAGCTATGCTTCGCTATTTTGGGTCATTCCACATAGACGTTAATTCTCCTCCCAAGGGACAACAAGATGATAGGAAATATGCTATCACAGTCGCTTTTATGCTAACTATTGTTCAGCACCAGGCGCTATCTTGATAGGTGAGGACCTGACTTGTTGAGGGTCTTGTTTGCGGATTTGGCGCATCCAGTCCGAGTGTTTCATTCCATCCGGGAATATCATTCGCATTATCCAGGAATGTCAGGATGATGGGGGGAGCAGGTATGTCATTGAAGATCGGCATAGTGGGCATGGGTGGCATAGGCAATGTGCATGCTGGTGTTTATGCGAGTAATCCCAAGACAAAGGTTGTGGCGGTCTGCGACATCATAAAGGAACGGGCGGATGCTGCCGCCGAGAAGTACGGGGCCAGGGCCTTCTATAGCGTCAGGGAGATGCTAGATAGCGGCATAGAGCTTGACGCTTGCAGTGTAACAACAGCCGGAGTTGAGAATGGCGGGGATCATTTCAAACCTACTATGGAGCTCTTAGAAGCTGGCATTCCCGTATTGGGGGAGAAGCCTATCTCGAATAATATCGAAGAAGCCAGAAAGATGGTCGAGCTGGCTAAAAGCAAGAAGATTCCTTATGGAATCAACTTGAATCACCGTTTCACTCCTGCCGCGCGGAGAGCCAAGGAATGGATCACAAGTGGCCGGCTCGGGAAGCTTCATATTATAAATATGAGAATGTGGATAAACAACCCCAACGAATCATCGCCGTGGTTCCACATGCGTGCGCTTCATCCCCACTCCTTCGATGTCATGCGTTATTTCTGCGGAGATGTGAAAAGTGTGGCAGCTTTCATGATGAAAGGGGCAGGCCGCAGCATCTGGTCAAACTGCCAGGTGCTTCTCTATTTTGAGAATGATGTGGTTGGAAATCTGACCGGCAGCTACGATGCGGGCGGCAGTTATGGCCTGGAACGCTGCGAAGTGGCGGGATCAGAAGGCCGCTTCGTGCTGGAAGACGCCTGTGAACACCTACATTTCTATTCGCGGAGAAGCATAGAGAGCGAGAGCTATCACTATCTTGGCGGTATGCGTTCATTCAGCGAGACATTCAAAGACCGGATAGGGGTCTGGATTGACCAGCTCGAATCTGGCGCCAAATATGATGAAATCGACGCTTCGGGTGAAGACGCCCTGAAGGCCCAGCTCATAATCGAAGCTGCCATCAAGTCCTGGGAGACTCACAGCATTGTCGATCTCTAAACTGGATTTTGATAAAGGTTCGCGGTTGGAAAGAGCGGCGCCGTGTTTTACTTTTGGCATAGCAGATTTAGGGAGGTATGAGAAATGATCCAACTTGGCGTAAATTCGGTGCTATTTGGCGGGTTTGATTTTGCCACTGCTGCCAAGTACATAGCCATGGCCGGTTATGATGGGGTGGAAATATCCGCCATCAAAGGAATGTGTGAACACCTGGAGCTTGATCGCTGGCGGGAGCAAGCTCCGGAACTCAAGCGGATCGTTGAGGATAACGGCCTCAAGTTCCTTTCAATGGAAGAGGCGGCTTTGGATGAAGACAGGCTGATCAAAGCTTTTGAAGCAGGCGCGGAGCTTGGCATTCCCATAATCAATGTCGGCCCCGGCGGGAAATCCAATTCTGAGGAAGATTTCCAGCGCCAGACCGATCTCCTGGCCAAAATGGCTGAGAAGGCCAGCACATATGGCGTTACTCTTTGCGTAAAGGCCCATGTTGGGGCATGTATTTACAACACTCCGACAACTCTACGGGCCATGGAGAAGATCACCTCGCCAGCATTTGGCATCGATATGGATCCAAGCCACATTTACCGGGCTGGAGAGGATCCTGCCTGGGCCCTTTCACAAGTATTGCCCCGAGTGAGGCACCTTCATATCCGTGATTGTCTAGGCAAAGGACCGGGTCCTGGAACGCCTCCAAATCAGGCATGCGGGCGTGGAGATATAGACTTGATGGCATTCTGCAAGGTCCTGGTGGAGGGCGGCTATTCCGGGCCGGTTTGCCTCGAGGTGATCGGCGCTGGCCAGCTTGAATTGCCGCAGGTGGCTATTATCGCGGCGGAGAGCTATGGCTATCTCAACGCGTGCTTCAAAGCTTTAGGTGCAAGGTAGTCATATGCCGCTCATAGTGCTGGTGATAGATACTTCTTTCGGCGGTGTCGATCTCACCTTATGATGTTTGTGGGAACTACGATGCATCCGGCGAGAGAAGTATCTAAACCATAGCAGGTTCGCTGAGGGGTGGCGCCCTATCACCGGTAATATAAACATGAAGGGGGAGTGGCGAGATGAAAAGAAGCCCGAACCTGATCTTTTTCGGGATCGATAGCCTACGGGCAGACCATATGAGCCTCTATGGATATCACAAACTTACCACACCGCATATTGACCGGTATGTTGCGCATGGCACAGTCTTCGAGCAGACTTTTAGCCCTTCCATTCCGACGACATCGGGTTATTCGTCAATGCTTACAGGCATGGATTGTTTTGGCACAGATGTGGTGGCCCTCCGCCATAAGGGAGCGCTAGGGTCGCACGTGGCTACCCTGGCGGAGGTTCTTGGCGAAAACGGATATAACACAACCTGCATTGGATTCACCGGAAATCCAGCGGCGCGCGGTTTTCAGAACTATTTCGATTACCATGCATGGGGAACATTTGAGGAGGGTCGGCTTCACAAGGCGGAAAACCTGAATGAAAAAGCGATCCCCGAGCTCAAGCGATTTGTGAAGGAAGGGAAGCCATTCTTCCTCTTTATGCGCCACATGGATCCTCACGCGCCATACCTGCCGCCTGCGCCATTCGAGCGGATGTTCTACGATGGCGATGAGTTCGATAAGAATAACCATTCCCTGGATCCGGTATATGCGTTCAAACCATTCCGCGACTTCTTCGCATCCTGGTTTCCGCCTGGATGCACAGACAAGGATTACATCATTGCCCAATATGATGGCGAACTTGCCTACATGGACGCCTGCATCGCCAACATATTCGCAACCATAGAGTCTCTGGGGATCGAAGAGGACACATTGGTCGTCTTTACTTCAGACCATGGCGAGACACTCTATGATCATGAATGCTGGTTCGACCACCATGGCCTATATGACTGCACTCTCCACGTGCCCCTTGCATTCCGATTTCCGGGAAAAGTGCCAGAGGGCAGGCGTATTCGGGATTACTGCCAGCTGAAAGATATCATGCCCACGGTGCTGGAACTGATGGGCATCGATACGAATATCAAGTTCGATGGGAGAAGCCTTGTCCCCCTTATGAAAGGCGAGCCCAGGCTCATGGAGCCCGAGTTTTACATAACTGAGGCAACCTGGATGCGCAAGCATGGCTGGAGAACCCCTGAGTGGAAGTTGATTCACGCGCTGGAGCCGGATTTTCACTTCAAACCAGAGATAGAACTCTACAATCTGGTGGTGGATCCAGAGGAGAATCACAACCTGGCGCAAGAGGAGCCTGATGTGGTGGCTATGCTGGAGGCCAGGATGCAGGCCTTTATCAAAAGGCGGGAAAGTGAGACCGGCCGGCCTAACCCCATGTATACCAACCTCGATTGGCATGGCCAGGGATGCGGGCCATTCAAGACATCACAGCAGGCCTACAACACATTGTACATCGGGTCGCCTAGGGCAGCCCGCGCTCTCCAGGCCAACCAAAAGCCCAAAGACGAGGGTGGGGGAGGGGAGGATGATGACGATGGGCGTTAGAATGGCCCGGTGTACATTGGTTATTGTGATAACAGGCCTTTTCATGGCGTATTTCCCTTTCGTGCCGAGGGCCAATGTGGCCTATGGTCAGGAAAAGCTGGCCGTGCGAGTTGATGCGGCGGAATACACTCCGAGGAAGAGGCTCCCCACTGATAGGTGGGACCCGCCATCATACCTCTGGGTCTTGGAGAAGAAATATGAAGGTCTTCATCCGGGCGTAGATATTCAGTTCATCGAGCCCCCTGAGGGCATGGACAGGGATATCTGGCTTACGACTCAGTTTACCGGGGGCACGGCACCAGATGTATCAACCCAGCTTTTCTCTGAAGTTAACAGAAATGCCTATAAGGGCTGGTACGTGGACCTGGCTCCTTATCTGGGGAAGCCGAATCCTTATGTAAAGGGCAACAAAAGGTGGAGAGACATATTCCTGCCCATAACCATTGAAACAGGCCTTGCCCCTGAAGGTAAGAGCATGTTCGTGCTGCCCACAGGGCTTACCGGCACGGCGATCTTCTACAACAAGGAGATATTCCGCAAAGTAGGCATAAGTGTGCCAGAGACGTGGAAGGAATTTATTGACCTGCAGGCCAAGATCAAAGGAGCGGGCTATATCCCATTTGCCTGGCCCGGGACCGAGAAGATGCGCTTCAATTGGGCATTGAGGGTAATCCAGGACATGATCCTTGATTCAAAGCTCCCGGAGATCAAAGGCGCGAAGGGGAAGGTCAAGCGCGGCAACGTGGAAGGGTCAGGCATCAGTCAGAAAGAGCTTGTAATGGCTATAAGGAAGGGGACTTATAGCGCAAAGGATCCGCAGTGGCAGGAGCAGCTCAGGCTTCTTAAGCAATGGTCGCAGTTCTGGCAACCCGGCTATCTTGGTGTGGATGCCGATGGGATGTATATGCTCTATATAACCGGCAAGGCAGCCATGATGTATGAAAGCGCAGGCCGGATAAAGCCGGTGGAGGTTGATCCCCTACGCAAGTTCGAGTATGGGCTCTTTTATTTCCCCAAGATAACGAAAGAATCCTCGAAATATGCTACTGGCATAGGCGCTGCGGCAGTCGGAGGGGCTACCGGGGCAGGCGCCTGGATAATCCCGTCCATAACCGAGAAGCGCGGCACAAAGGAACAGGCCATAGATTGGCTCAGGTTTATCACTGCTCCTCAGAATTTCGTCCCGATGGCCAATGATTACGGAGGAACTGCGCCATCGCTGGTGGAGCGGCCGGGGCTGGATCCAAGGCTTGAACCATTTGTGAAGTCGCTGGAGAATGGGGTTTTCAGGATAGAATCCTTCTATCGCGGGCTCACGCGTGAGTATGCGGACAACTTCTTCAAGATCCTCCAGGATTTCCTGGCGGGCCGCTATGAACTCAAAGTTGCCTGTGAGAAGATCCAGGCCGAGATGGAGAAATCGGCTAATGAGCTGATAGCCGCGCATCCTGAGTGGGGCATCAAATAAGTGGCAGGCAGACCTCCATGCCGCTGCGCCGCGCTATCAGAAGGGGGAAACCCCCGAGGCGGGTGCCGCTATTTCCTGGGCAGTCCTCGGTGTTGGCCAGCCGCCGCTGAAGGACGGAAATGGCGGCTTACGGTCATTTCTTAAAATAGGAGGCGCTATATGGTGCTCAAGAAAGCAATAAAGATGTGGTATTGCTATGCGCTTCTGTTGCCGACACTTATCTTGCTCGTTGTTTTCAACTACTACCCAGCCATATCAGCCCTCTACCATTCCCTTTTCCGATGGGATGGGTTTACCGCCCCTGAATTTGTGGGGCTCAAGAATTTCGCGGAGCTTCTTTTCCATGATGAGGTGATGGCCATCTCAGGTCGGAACATCGCCATACTATCGGGCCTGAGAATAGTCATCGCCCTCACGGTTCCCCTTCTCGCCGCGGAGCTGGTATTCAACCTCAAGGGCCCGAAGGCAGGATATGCGTACCGGAGTCTCTTTGTTATACCCATGGTAGTGCCTGCCGTAGTCAATTTGCTGATCTGGAAATTCATCTATGATCCTAATTACGGGGTCCTGAATGAGGCCCTTCGCCTGCTTGGGCTGGGAAGGCTATCCCGCGCCTGGCTTGGAGATTATTCTGTGGCCCTTTATAGCATACTCTTTGTCGGCTTTCCCTGGATCTCAGGTCTGTGGTTCCTGATTTTTCTGGCGGGACTTCAGAATATCCCGCCAGATCTTTTTGATGCAGCCCTGATAGATGGCGCAAGCAGCCTCAGGCGGATAATCAATGTTGATATCCCCTGCATACTCGGCCAAATCAAGCTTGTGCTGATCCTGAGCATGATAAACGCGCTTCAAGGTTATGTGGGGATCATGATATTGACCAATGGCGGCCCTGGCAATAGCACCATGGTCCCCGGGCTTTACTTATACCAGAATGCCTTCTATTACAACAGAATGGGATATGGATGCGCTGTCGGCGTCATCCTTTTCGTTATCCTGTTCTCGCTCACATATGTGAATATGAAATACATACGGACATCTTCTGTTTATTGAGGAGGGCCGGCGGTGAGAAAAAGGGCGCTTCGAAGAAATCTAAGGGAGGGGATCTTACACCTCGCCATAATCCTCCTGGTTATCATGAGCTTCTATCCCTTTGTGTTCATGATCTTATCTTCGTTTAAATCCACAGAAGAGTTTTATCACAGCTTTTTCGGCCTGCCTCAGGGTCTGCTGTTTATGAACTATGTGAGCGCCTGGGCTGAAATCGCCCCTTACCTCCTGAATAGCGCCATCGTAAGCTGCGCTACCGTCCTGGGCATCGTCATTCTCGCTTCTGTTGACGCCTATGTCTTCGCAAGGTTCAGGTTCCCGGGCAGGGAAGCCATATTCATGCTCATAATAGCCCTGTTGATGATCCCGTCAATCCTCACTTTGATACCGGCTTTTCTCATTGTCAGAGATCTCGGCCTCCTAAATACATATGGCGCCCTGGTCCTGCCATACATTTCCGGAGGGCAAATCCTGGCCTTGTTTATCCTCAGGAGCTTCTTTGACTCTGTGCCCCAAGAACTCTTTGAGGCTGCCAAGATAGATGGCGCATCTGAGCCCCAGTGCTTTTGGAACATAGTGCTCCCGCTTTCAAAGCCCATACTCTTTACGGTGGGGATCCTGAGTTTCCAAAATTCCTGGAACGAATATGTCTGGCCGCTCGTAACCATAACTGAGAAGAAACTCCTTCCAATCACTGTAGGCCTGGTGACCTTTCAAACCAGATATATGGGAAGCGCCGCCTGGGGGCCGCTCTTTGCCGGTTATGCCATTGCGACAATACCGCTTGTTGCGCTGTTTTTATTCACGATGAAGTATTACATTGCAGGAATGACGAGCGGGGCTTTGAAACTCTGATCTACAGGAGTGCCGCCAGGAGTCGGGCCGCTGGGAGCAGGGCCGCTAGGAGCGTCATCGGAAGCCGGGCCGTCATGGGGTGCACACAGAGGGCGCAGCTAAGGAGGGTAGTTCGACATGAACGTGCTTCTTATAAGTCTAGATACCACCCGCGCTCAGAGCTTGAGCTGTTACGGCTGCAGCAAGCTTACATCTCCTCATCTAGATGCCCTGGCCAACGAAGGGGCAGTCTTTACCGAATGCTTTAGTACGCATATTCCTACGCATCCGGGCCATACCTGCATGTTTACTGGCATGGATGTCATGCGCCACCAGATAGTCTGCCAGGGCGGGGCAAAGGAACTCGATCCCGCGATCAAGACTCTGCCTGAGATACTTTCCAATCAAGGCTATTTTACGGCCGCCGCAGATAGTCTTGGCCGGTGGTTTTCACGGGGATTTCAAGTATATGAGCGATATTCGTGGCAGAAGGATGGCATCGTTGCCCCGAGGAAGGCTGAGGCGGTAAACAAAGTGGCGTTGAAGCTTCTCGAGGAGTGTGCGGCCCAAGATAAGCCGTGGTTTCTCTTTGTCCACTATTGGGATGCCCATACGCCGTACATCGTCCCTCCGCCGTTCGATCGGATGTTCTATGACGGGGACGAAACGGACCCCAATAATCACAGCATGGATCCGGTCTATGCCTGCGAGCCATTCCGAGACTATTTCCTTCAGTGGATGTTCACGCCGGATCCAGAGGAGCCCGGAAATCCTGAAAAATGGCGCAGGTGGACGGACCGGGGGTTCGTGAATGCTCTTTATCATAGCGCCATCGCCTATATGGATGTGGCCTTATGTGCCCTTTTCTACAAACTCGAGGAATTGAAGCTCGACGAAAAAACTCTTGTAGTTATCACCGCAGATCACGGTGAGGAGCTTGATGAGCATGGCCTCTGGTATGACCACCATGGCTTATACGACACCAATACCAGGATTCCTCTCATTCTGAGATGCCCGGGGACCATCCCAGCGGGACTGCGTCTGGGAGGGTTGGTCCGGCTCTTTGACCTGCCGCCTACTATTCTGGATTTCCTTGGGAAGGGGGATCTCATTTCTAAGTATGGTATGGAAGGGCATAGTCTGGTGCCTCTTATTTGTGGCGTAAACCAGGCTGGTACGTGTGATGAGCTCTATATGACGGAAGATACCTGGATGCGGAGACGTGCCATCCGCACGCGCCGGTGGCTTTTCATCCAGGAAGCGGTGGAAGGCGGGACTCCAGAGGTATACGGCAGGCCCTCAAAGGAGCTATATGATCTTGTCAATGACCCTGGCCAACTCCGAAATCTTGCTTTTGATCTTCCTGAGGTCGTGGCGGAACTTGAAGCGCATCTTATGAAATGGCGCGACCGTAGGATGCGCGAGACCGGGCTTCCGGATCCCATAGAGGAGCAGGGTATAACTCTTAGGCAGATCACAGTGACAGGTCCAAAGGCATCCCTGTCCCACAAAGAGAGACCTGTGGAACTTGAGGATAAAAGTGGGAGATTTGCTGGCTATGATAGGAGATAGACTTCATGATTGGAATTGGAGGAATCGAAATGCTCAAAGTTGCTGTTGTTGGGATGAGAGGCATTGGCAATATACATGCTGCTGCCTATCAGGCATCTCCACTAGCCAAGCTAGTGGCAGTCTGTGACCTCGTTAAGGAACGAGCTGACCAGGCGGCCGCCAGATTTGGGGTCAAGGCCTATTATGACCTTGAAAAGATGCTGGATATTGAGAAACCGGATATAGTAAGTGTGGCAACTGGCGGAGAGGAAAATGGCGGTGATCATTATGTCCCGGTGATGGCGGCCCTGGAGGCGGGGGCCCATGTCCTTTGCGAGAAGCCCATCTCCAACAGGATCGAGGAAGCACGGGCGATGGTGGCTAAAGCCAGGGAGAAAGGGGCTTATTTTGGCATAGACCTCAACCATAGGTTCGTGCCTCTGGCCGAACGTGCCAAGAGTTGGATCGAGGAAGGACGGCTTGGACATTTGCTTCTTATGAATATGACATTGTGGATAGACAATTCCAGGGATACCTCGCCATGGTTCCATATCCGTGCTCTTCATCCTCATTCGCTGGATGTGATGCGCTACTTTTGCGGGCCCATCACAAAAGTTCAGGCTTTCTTCAACCGCGCCCCCGGACGCGTATGCTATTCTAATGTGCAGATCAATATGGAGTTTGCCAGTGGTGTTATAGGCCACCTGACTGGCTCCTATGATGCTAATCAGCACCATAATCTTGAACGGGCAGAGGTTATGGGCACCGAGGGGAGGTTTTTCCTTAACAACTGTTTTGAGGAACTCGTCTTTTATCCCAGGCGGAGCGATGAATGCACTGTCATCCGGAATAGCATCATGGGCGGCATTGGAGATTTCCAGCAAACTATGTTCCGCCGCATTCATCGTTTTGTGGAACAGGTGTCCCAGGGTGTGCCCAAGGAGGAAATCGAGGCGTCCGGAGAGGATGGCCTCGCTGTTCAAGAGGTTATCGAGGCAGCGATTCGCTCATTCGAGACGGGGACTGTTGTGAATGTCCCGAGGCTTTGACCTGTTGCTATAGATCCCATACATAAAGGCCCATGTGCCCTTTTTGATGATACCCTGCGACAGGGGGAGTGGTTCATTTTATGCCATGAGATAGCTGTAATGGTGTAAAGGTATATGGTTATATGGTTGGTAAGAATCTGGAAGATTATATCAAGAGTCCGTGAGTGATTGAAGGACAAAGAAAGATACAAGGGGGTACCCTATTGTGGTAAGGTTTAAGAAGCGTCTTATAGACAGTATAACTTACGAAGCTGCCGCTGTTTTCGATGTGAATAACGACGGGATATTGGATATCGTATGTGGGGGGTACTGGTATAAAGGGCCTGAGTTCAGGGAGAAATACAAGATCTGTGATGTACAGCAGGTGGGCGATTACTACGATGATTTTTCAGATTATGGCATGGATGTAAACGGTGACGGCCGTCTTGATATTGTCACCGGCGGCTGGTGGGGTGAGACATTAAGGTGGCGAGAAAATCCTGGCAATGAAGGTGAATGGAAGGTCCATGACATTGATAAATGTGGCTCTATAGAAACAATCCGGTTTATAGACATAGACAATTGCGGTATTCCAGAAGTCTTTCCGAACACCCCTGGTAAACCACAAGCGTTTTATAAGCTCATTACTGATACTGAAGGGAAAGGAACGGGCAGATTTGAGAAGTATACGATAGGGACAGAACCAAGCGGCCATGGGATGGGATTTGGTGACATCAATGGTGACGGCAGAGTGGACGTGATTCTATCGAGAGGATGGCTTGAGCAGCCTGAAGACCCGTTTGAAACGCCCTGGAGATTCCATCCTGAATTTGATCTTGGTGTAGCGAGTATACCCATTCTTTCGTATGACATCACTGGAAACGGACATTGCGATCTCATTGTAGGTCAAGCTCATAATTACGGCCTGGCATGGTGGGAGCAGAAGATAAACAGTGGTGGAGCAAGGAGGTGGGAAAAGCATGAGATTGATAATCAGGTATCCCAGTATCACGATATGTGGCTTAAAGATATTGATGGAGATGGTGAGCCTGAACTCATAACCGGGAAGCGATACTGGGCACATTGTGGGCGTGACCCGGGAGAGAACGACCCATTGGGCATATATTATTTTAAGATAAATGGAGGTCGTTTTGAAAAGTACATTATCGACTATGGCCCGCCTGGTGAGGGATCAGGTTGTGGTATTTACTTCTGGGTAGAGGATCTGAACGGAGATGGGCGACCCGATATAGTCGCTCCAGGAAAGGATGGGCTCTATCTTTTTGAGAACCTCGGGGCTACGGATATCTAATGCGGTACTCCGGCGTTTATATGCTGTTCGAAGCAAAAGCCAAAACTAAAATAACTACGGGGTGGTGTCAAAATGAGGAAGATTGCCATTATCGGAGCTGGCAGCATCGTCTTCTGCAAGACTTTCATGCTGGACATAATGGGAACTAAGAGCCTTGAAGATACACAGTTCGCATTGATGGCCCCCAGTAAGACCAAGACACCGTATGTTGAGGCATTCGCAAAAAGGGTAATTGAGAAGAACGGCCTCAAATCCGAGGTATATATTACGACGGATATGCGAGATGCCCTGAAGGACGCGAAATACGTCATCGCGACATTTCAGGTTGGCGGTGTCACAGCATTTGAGTATGACTATAAGATCCCTTTGAAATATGGAGTGGACCAGTGTATCGGTGACACCTTAGGGCCGGGCGGGATCTTCCGGGCTCTCCGAAGTATACCTGTAGCCATGGAAATGGCGAAGCTTGTGGAGGAGGTTTGTCCTGATGCGCTCATCCTCAACTATGTAAACCCTATGGCAATGGTCTGCTGGGCACTTGGCGAGACAAATGTCAAGTTCGTAGGTCTCTGTCATGGGGTGCAGACGACACTTGACCTTATTGCTGGGTATGTTGGAGTTCCTAAAGAAGAGATTGATTACGTGTGTGCCGGGATAAACCACATGGCGTGGTTCTTGAAGCTTGAAAGGAATGGGCAGGACCTTTACCCGATCCTGAGGGAGAGATTTGAGAGGCCGGAGTACTATGTGAATGAAAAGGTTCGTGGTGAAGTCTTTCGGCATTTCGGTTATTTTATGACTGAGTCTACAGGACACCTTTCCGAGTATGTCCCATGGTTCAGGAGTAGTAAGAGGGCGCTTGAGCTATACTGTGACGAACCTGCCTTCGGTGGGGAGTCCGGCGCATACTATAAATGGTGTAAGGCTGTAGCAGATAAGTACAATGAGCGCGATATTCTTGCTGATGAGCCTACCACCCTGCCCCCGAGGAGTAATGAATACTGCTCTTACGTAATAGAGGCGCTCGAGACTGGAAAGACGTTCAGGTTCAATGGAAACGTGAAAAATGAGGGGATGATCACAAATCTTCCTCCGGATTGCTGTGCAGAAGGCCCGATTTTTGCAGATGGTGCGGGGCTCCATAAGACTATCGTAGGAGATCTCCCACCTCAGTGCGCAGCGCTAAACATTACGAACATAAATGTCCAGCGCCTTGCCGTCCAGGCCGCTTTAACAGGAGACACGGAGGCTATAGTACATGCATGCGCCATGGACCCACTTACGAGTTCTGTGCTAACACTGAAAGAGATACGGGACATGGTAGCTGAGATGCTTGAAGCAGAAAAGAAGTGGCTCCCGCAGTTTGAAGGTAAGACCATAAGAAGAACATCCATAATAAGCATACCCAAGGACGTAAGAAGGGCTCAGGTGCCAATAGACCCTGCCCTTGCAATCTTTGCCCGGTTCGGTGAACTAGCGAGGGAGGAATAGGCCATACAAGGTTCCGGTTAAGAGAGGCTAATTTGTAGTAATCAATAGGTATGGGCTGCCATGTTGTGTTCTCCGTTCATAAAGGTGACCTGTAGACGGGAGAGCATCGAAAAGGAGTGTCAGGCAAGATGGACAAAATAAAGATCGGATTTGTAGGCGTGGGTTTTATGGGACAACTCGCTCACTTATCGAATTATGCAGTGCTTGATGACTGTGAAGTCGTAGCAATTGCTGAGCCTCGAAGGGAGCTTGCAGAAAAGGTTGCACGCCGATATGGGGTTGGTAAGATATATAGAGACCATAGAGAGCTCCTTGAGAAGTGCGATGTGGATGCGATAGTTGCCGCCCAGCCTTACAGGCGCCATTTCGCAATCATCCCCGATATACTCGAGGCAGGGAAACCTGTTCTTACAGAGAAGCCTCTCGCTCTTACTGTTGAAGCAGGGGAGAGACTTGTAAAACTCGCCGAAGAGAAGGGCATTCTCCACATGTTAGGGTATCACAAGAGGTCAGATCTCGCGGTAGAATATGCAAAGAAGCTCGTAGATGAATGGAAGGCAAGTGGGGAATTGGGCAGGATGAGATTTGTAAGAATAACGATGCCCCCGGGAGATTGGGTTGGCGGGGGAGCTTCTGGACTAATAAGGACGGATGAACCGCAGCCTGTAGGGGAATTGGAGCCTATGCCTGAGTATTTCGACAAAGAGGCCGCAGAAGCATATGATGCCTTTGTCAACTATTACATTCACCAGGTAAATATGATGAGGTTCATGTTGGGTGAACATTACGAAGTGAGCTTTGCTGACCGCTCCGGGGTTCTACTCGCTGTGGAGAGTGTGAGTGGGGTATGCGGAACGATAGAAATGGCTCCTTACGTCACATCAGTAGACTGGCAGGAGGAGATTTTTGTAGGATTCGAAAGAGGATATATAAAGGTGGAACTTCCGGCCCCACTTGCGAGCCAGCAAGCAGGCAGGGTCACCGTGATGCGCGATACTGGTAAGGATGTTCCGATCACAATCCAGCCCAGTCTCCCGAAGGTATCGGCTATGCGACAGCAGGCGAGGAATTTTCTGGCTGCGGTTCGCGGAGATAGACTTGCTCCCTGTGATTCGAAGGAGGCTCTTGAAGACTTGAAGATTGCTCGCAGGTATATCGAACTGCACATGAGTCGCTGAACTTGGTATCTCGGATGAGAGGCAGGCTCTTGAGACGCCCCGCCATTGGGAAGAGCCCCTCAAAGTCACCTGTATGCTCTGGGGGGCTCCGTCTCTAGAGGAATCATCGATGTCCGCTAGCATGGCTGGCGTTAACTGCAGCTTTGTCCCAGAAACTAAGTCATTTGGCGGGAAAACGTTAGATCGGAAGAGGAGATCATAGAATGCCGGGAATGTGGCTGGGCGGTAACGTGGCGAAACTACCATAGGACATTTCGCGATAAGCAACTGTTTGGTGCCAATGCAGTTGATGTGTTCAAGGACTATATTCGGAGATTTCAAAGGGCCAAGACCCCTCAAGAAAAGATGCTTGCCATCGATAGGCTTATTCACGAATTCCATACAGGTCTGAAGGAATATGGCCGGCCCGTGGTTGTAAATCTGATAGAAGGCAAACTGCGGGATGTGATTGGTTTCCTCGATAAGTTGACCCATGGCAGTGGCAGCGCAACAGGATTGAGCGATTCCCACGCCATCTGGCGTAAAAAACTCACCTCAACCTCATGGTCAGAGAGCTTCTTTGAGATGGACGAATGAACAGCGCGTCCGTGGCAAACCCTTCGTTTTGTATCTTCATGAGTAACCCCTTTCCTCAGGAGAGGGTGCACGACAATTCTGTGAGGAGTAAATTGGTACTTCAGGGTAGAAATTACTTTGAATCGAAATGACGCCGCCCTGCTGTTCGTGGTGTTTTTGTTCATAGCTCCGGCCGCGCGGCTATTCGCCA